>CAZLKP010000537.1:0-2612 GCA_964560095.1 uncultured Bacteroidia bacterium | reverse complement strand
CGCTGGCCTTTCCGATGAGCACCCTGGTGACATCTGCCAATTACAGTGGCTCCACCGTGCCGTGGAATGTCGTTCGGTTTTATGTCGGCCTGGAAGAACCTGAGCTTCTGATAGAAGATCTGATTCAGGCACTAGATCACTTGCACGAATTGTCAGTCACCCGGCGCGACTGATCATCTAGCAGATGTTCATGCAGCACGATACGGTTGTTTCTCGTTTGAAAAGAAAACCCTAAAACGAAAACGCGTCATGAAACAAGTACAATTGATCGTCATGCTCACCCTGAGCCTATTTTCATGCAAGCAGGAGCCGGTCACCCTGACAGATTTTGAGACAGATCAGGAACGGCTGGAAGTCATCTGGAATGACATTCAGCTGGAAATTGCAGATAAATCCTGCGATCAAAACGGTGCCTGTAAATCGCTGGCCTTTGGAAAAAAAGCTTGTGGGGGTCCCGCCGGATTTCTTATTTATTCTTCGAGCAATGTCAATGAAGCCAAACTCAAAGATCTGGTGGAGCAGTACACAGCCTTGCAGGCTGCGATGAACGAAGAATACAACCTCAATTCAGACTGCGCCCTTGAAACGCCCCCTGATATTTCCTGCGTAAATGGCCAGTGTGAATAGGAAAAACCCGATTCTGACGGATGTCTCAGGAATGTCTCAGCAATATTCCTGAGCCAACTTTTTTCAGATGCAAGGATTTTTGTGGATCGGTCGTTGGGAGAAGTCCTCCATTCTTATAACTTCCCAACATGAAGTTCGTCTTTTCATCGGCTCGAATGGGACGGAAGTCCGACCTCCTTGCTTATCTCAAAGCCGGAGGCGACCCGAACATTCTCAATGAAGAGGGGGACACACTGGTCAATCTGGCTATTTTGTATGGCCATTCTCATCTCATCCCCCTTCTGGTGAGATATGGGGCTAATCTGAATCTGGAGGATGCTTTTGGCAATACCCCCCTTCATCTTACCTCTCTCACCGGAGATCAGAAATGTGCCGAATATCTCATTCGTGAAGGCGCAGAAATCGACATTACCACCAAGCACCGGTCCTGGACACCGCTGATGATCGCCATCAACACCTGCCATCCTGAAATGGCTGAATGGCTCATCAACCAGGGGGCCAACTGCAATTTTGTGGATCGGGAAGAAGGATGGACGCCCCTGTTGGTCGCCTGCGACCAGGGACTGCCCGACCTCACCTGCTCATTGATCAACAAAGGGGTCGAGGTGGATGTGATGGTGCATAACGGCGACGCCCGTGGGCGCTCTGCGATCCATTTGGCCAGTTATTACGGTCACGTTGAGCCTATTCAGGCATTGCTGGCCCGTGGGGTGGATATCAACCTCCAGCCGGATGGCGGAGGTCTCACAGCCCTGCATTGGGCCGTTTATAACAAGCATCGTCATCTGGTTCGCTTCCTTCTGGAGCAGGGAGCAGATCCCAATCGCCATGCCGGTGGCATCTATGTAGGCCGCCTGCCGCTTCACTATGCCGTCACAGAAAGAAGCCTTGAGCTTGCGCAGCTCCTGCTTGAATGGGGAGCCGATCCGCTATCACCCGATCACGAAGGCAAAAATTCCCTCCGACTGGCACTGCTGTGCTATGAATCGACTCATCTGGATGTTTTCAACGAGTTGATTCGCCTCATGGAGCCTTACGCCTGACCTCCTGCGCAGCCACACTTGTGAATCCTGAAGCAATCGTTAACTTCCCTGATTGATCAGAACGGAAGCACATTCGGGAGCGATTCCCTGTGTACGAATGTCCGGGATGCTGATCAGGATTGACGTGCAACCCCAACGACTATGCAGTTTTTGAGGAGAATCATCGGCTTCTGTAGCCTACTGTGTTTCGGGTCAGGCATGTTCGCTCAGCAGGCACTCCCGCCTTCCAGCCACGGTGGGAACCCAATGCGAACCATTGACATCAGAGATCCCCAGGCGGGAACTATCCGAAAAACACCCGAAATGGTGTTTGACAAGCAAAATCCCCGTCACCGGTCGCTTGCACCGAAGACGCGAACCTGCTATACCGAAGAAGCAGAGCAGGCGCAGGCAGCATTTTCTGCCGGTGCAACCCAAAGTGATACTGTTTTTGAACAGTGGATGCAGGAATCGCTAAGGCAGCAGCAGCGAAACCGGAGCATCTTTCGGTTTGGCCCGGAGGAAATTCTGACCATCCCCGTGGTCGTTCATGTGGTTTCCTCCTCCCCGATCGAAAACATCAGCGATGTGCAGGTTTTTTCTCAGATCGAAGCCCTCAATCGCGATTATCGCCGCCAAAACCAAGATCAGGCATTGACACCCCGGGAATTCAGAAATGTGGTCACAGACACCCAAATTGAGTTTTGTCTGGCGAATGTGGACCCAAGAGGGAACCCTACCAATGGTATCCACCGGGTTTCCTTCCAGGGGGCACCCTTCACAGAACGCCATATGAATGAGGTGGTAAAGCCCGCGACCATCTGGGATCCGAACCGCTATTTCAACGTTTGGGTGGCTCGCCTGGCAAATGATGTACTGGGATTTGCCACCTTCCCGGTCTCTTCCGGTCTAAGTGGTGTGCCGTTTCAGAAATCTGGATCCAACACGGATGGAGTAGTGATT
>CAZLKP010000536.1:2108-2647 GCA_964560095.1 uncultured Bacteroidia bacterium | reverse complement strand
CCAATCAGCAACAGGTGATTCTTCCCGCTTGTGAAGGGAGCCCGTTTCCCCTCAAGGTTCATGACGGTGTATCTGGAGGTTTCGTCTGCCATGGATGCTAGAGTGCCAATTGTTACTAAAGGTAGAAAAAAATGGCAGGATGAAGAGAATTCGTGATTCGGATGGCACCTAACCCCGGCGAATCATCGCAAATGGGGGAAGAGGGTTATTCAACCCCATCAGGGTTGGGAGCCAAGCGCAGAGGTACGGTTCTCCCGGATTTCATCAGGCGCTACTATTGTGTATCCCCTTCGGGGAAATGGCTGAAGCTATTAGATGTTAGCTCAATCTTATCGAAACATTCCCCCCTACGGCGCAAACGCGACCTCCCGGGCCGGGTTGCGCTCCGGCTGGTGCATAGGCATACGGGCTGGACCTGGTATCCGGTAGGGATCTGCCGGGACGCCCATGGCGCGATATACCACCTGATGGACTCGCTGCCGGATGCGCTCGGCGGAACCTGCACGAACCGCGGCTGCGTACCGACGAAGGGCCTTATC
>CAZLKP010000536.1:0-2098 GCA_964560095.1 uncultured Bacteroidia bacterium | reverse complement strand
CGCATTTCGTTAAGGCGGTTGTTGTTGACGCTGGGGTGAATGCGGTTGGACAGGAACACAAATACCAGATCGTGCTCCGGATCTACCCAGATACAGGTGCCAGTGAATCCCGTATGGCCATAGGTGTCGAGAGAGGCACTTTCGGCCACCAGGTAGGAGCTTCCTCTTGGCGGCATGTCAAAGCCTAATCCCCGATGTCCGCGGGTTCGTCGGGTAAACTGGTCCACCGTTTCCGGACGCAGAAACTGCTGCCCGCCATATTCCCCGCGATTGAGCCACATCTGCCCCAGAATGCCCAAATCGTGGGCATTCGAAAAGAGCCCGGCATTACCGGAGACACCGCCAAAAAGAGCCGCTGTCGGGTCATGGACGGTTCCGCAGAGAAGCTGACCGCGCCAGCGGTCGCTGGAGGTAGGCACAATGCGCTCTGCCGGAAAGCGGGTCAGCGGGTTGTAGGTGGTCGTTTGTAGGCCCAGATCTCTGTAGAATTCCTGATCCAGAAATTCTCCGATACCCTTCTGATTGAGCGAATCAATGACCCGCTGCAACAAAATCATATTCACGCAGGAATAGCGGTATTTCCCTTTTCCCGGCTCCAGCGATTGGGTGTCGTGCCACAGAGAATCAAGATAGCTATGGTCGAGATAAAAGTTTTGAGCCACCGGCACAGAATAGCGATCCGAAAAGCTGGCATTGTACATCTGACTGCGGAGATAGCGCTGATAGGGATAAATATTCAACCCCGACCTCAATCCAGAGGTATGTGTCAGCAGTTCTTCCATGGTGATGTCAAAGATCCGGTTTCTCTGATCATGGATATTGATCTGCCTCTTTACCAGAATCAACGAATCCCGGAAAGGACGAACAGCTATCGACGCCAACACCGAATCGTCCCGAACCATGGTTTCCCATTCCCCGACAGAAAAGGTATCAATGACCACCCGCCTGCCTGCCCTCACCTCCTGCCGATGCAAATAGTCTCCAATCTGTCCCTCCAGCGTAATCCTGTCTTCCTCCATCATCTTCATCGCAGCCAGCGTCGTGGCGGCTACCTTGGTAATGGATGCCACATCAAATAGGTCGTCCAGCCTGACTGGGCGATTCTGCTGGTAGGTGTGATACCCGAACGACTTGTGATACACAACCTGCCCCTCTCTGGCTACCAGAACCTGACAACCCGGCATGGCAAAGGACCGGATCCCTTCCGCAATGATCCGGTCGATATTTGCCAATGAGTCTGAAGACATGTTCACATATTCCGGATCGGTATAGCCCAGCCGGATTTTGGGAATGTGATAGGATTTCGACAGCCCCAGTGCCAGCGAGACCTCTTCGGGAAGGCCCCGCGTAAAGGACTGACCACCAAAAATGAGTTGAGCCGCAGCCTCCTGCGCTACCTGATACGGATTGGGGGCCAGAAGCAGGCTGTGATGATCGGTGAGCTGTCGGAGAACCTCAAATGGGTCAAAACAGGTCACGATGACCCGCGCGTGTTTTTCGAGGCGCTTCACCAAAGCTTCCAGGCTGTAGGCAGACTCGCTTGATTGACTGACAGACACGACCACATGACTGCAATTCGTATAGAGAGACACACGAGCCTCGGCGCTGTTTTCTACCCATTGGGTGGTGTCGAGATGGGTGTAGCGGCTTAAATAGGCCTCAAACACAGGCACCTGTTCTCCCAGCATCAGCAGGCCAAAGGAGGTCTGACCCAGATCGCCTACCGGCAGCAGGTTTGCTTCGTTGCGAAGCACGACCATGGATGCCCGGGCAGCTTCTCGGTCGGAGATATGGACGACAGGGGTATTCGCAAAGCGCTCGTCCACCAGTGTGTCGGTCCAGATGGTAAATTCAAACCGGGGTGCTTGCCAGCTCCGGGAATCATCATGGGCCCGCTCCCCTCCACCCATCGCCAGCAAAATACCTCCCAGCAGCACCGGGGCGGCAAGAATCAACAGGCTTTCTTTGACTTGTAACATGAGTGGAGCTGTGTCGTGAATATGCAAGTAAAGCCAAGCAAAGAAGGTTCCACTCCATGGGCCAACCGAATAGTTAATATATTCAGATAATCTTCAAATCACTGAAAACCAATGTTTTA
>CAZLKP010000535.1:1018-2655 GCA_964560095.1 uncultured Bacteroidia bacterium | reverse complement strand
GATGATTTTTTACAGCGACGAGGACTACCGCCGCAGGCGGTTTAGTTCAACATCTGCATACCCGCCACCGTAGCGTTTACACCCCTTATCTACATCCCCCACTATTGCGTTTATTCTCCATATCCGGATACTACATGCCATGTCTTTCCCAATAACCTCCTCAATTTACCAAAATTTTCACGTTTCTTTTCCGTCTGGAATCGTTTTTTCAGTGTAATATCTGTGCCTCGAACATCAGGAGCTATCTACCTTCAAAGGATTCATAAAACTACACATCATCCCCCATTTCTCCCTGATACAGCTCTCTCCCTGGTTCACCCATTCACCTCAGGTACACTCCACAGCTCACTTCCCCCTCTTCAAACAGCCTCACCTGCTGCAGCGAATCCAGCGGCTCCCCTTTCCAGGGTACACCAGGCTGAAAATTGACAATGATGCTGGCCGAATCATTGGGTCTTACCGTGAGATCGAAATCCGGGACATCGTTTATAAAGCCAAAACACGGATCCCGAAAGCAGGAATAGAGCGGAAAATTAGCGTAGACCATCTCGCCAGGCGGCACTTCCTTCATCAAAAAGTCGCAGGCGAATTGCTGCACCTCCAACGTATCGCGATAGCTGATGTCCACATCATAGCGGAAGGCCTCTCCTCCCTGCCAGTACAACATCCCGGCGGGAATGAGCAGCGCCAGCCAGGAGATATGCCGCCAGGGACGAGACAAGTGGCGGGCTTCCCGCCAGGCTGCACCCATCCCCATAGCCAGTAGCGCCAGCAATACCAGCAGGTAGCGATCCATATAGGCATTCAGTACCGAGAAGCACATAAAGCCCAGCAGGAAAATTCCCGCCAGCCGAAACCAGGGGTGGATCCCGGATAAACGAAGCGATCGTTGGTTGTCAATAAACAGGATCCCCCCCAGGGTCAATCCAACCAAAAGCAGCCAACGACCCTGATACCAAAAGAGAAAATTGAACATCATCCCAGCTTTAAACTGAATTTCATTCCCCTCAAAACTGATCAGCTCCGTGTGATAGGGAAAGAAAAACCAGCCATTCTGCATGCGCTGAATGAGCAAAAACAGCCCGAGTACGCCGATGGGAATGAGCGTGAGCAGGAGGTTTCGAAGAGAAAACCGGGTGAGTGGCAGCAAAACAAACAGCAGCCCCGCCATCGGGAGGATGATGGCCGACTCTTTGGTCAGAATCGCCAGGGAGCCAAACAAGGCATACCAGCCCCACTGTTTGCGGCTGAGGTGATACAGGCCCCATAGAAGCCAGAGGCTCAGCATCATTTCAGGTAGGATAAGTCCGGCCTGGGCAAAGACGGCCGGCATAGCCAGAAAGGACAAACCGGCCATGACCCCAGGCCACTCGCCAAATTCCTTTTTCCCTACCCACCACATACTCCAGGCTACCCCAAGGGTGAGTATCAATCCGGGCAGATGCATACTCAGCATCGAAAAACCGAAGATCTTACCCCAGATCGCATACAGAACATAAAACAACAACGGGTGCCCCCGTGACAGTTCTGGCTCCAGCGCGGAGGGAAGCAACCCTATCCCCTCATCCATCATGGCCAGCACACCCGGTCCATAGACGCCGATCTCATCCCAAAACAGCGGCAGCGACAGGTCCGGC
>CAZLKP010000535.1:0-1008 GCA_964560095.1 uncultured Bacteroidia bacterium | reverse complement strand
AACTGCCAACAGCCAGAAGCAGCCAGGACCACTTTGCTGTGAGTGAAGAAGCATTCATGAGTGAAAGATAGGAAAGAAGGAAGTTTTTCAGGGACGATCTGATCCCAGGAGGAAACGAAGAAAGTCATCCTGTGCCGAGCTCGAAATCTTCTGAGGCTATTCCCTATCTTCGGGGCAAATCCAATCGAATGACACATCCCGATTCACACCAATGTATCGCCGTCGTCACCGGTGCTAACACCGGTATCGGCTACGAAACCGCTCTCGGGCTGGCCCGGGAAGGCTACACCGTCATCCTGGCCTGCCGGACTCCCGCAAAGGCGGAACAGGCCATGACCAACATCCGGAAGAAGCTGCCAAAGGCAGATATTGCCTTTATTCAGCTCGATCTGGTGGACCGGGATTCCATCCGGAATTTTTCACAGGCTGTCCACCAGCAATTTGACCACATTGATGCACTCATCAACAATGCAGGCGTGATGGGGCCGCCTTACACCATCACCCAAAATAACCTGGAACTGCAGCTGGATGCCAACCACATGGGCCACTTTTACCTGACCTATCTCCTGTTTGACCTACTGGATCAAGCCTATGAAACCCGGATCATCAATGTATCCAGTCTGGCGGGCAAGCGGGAAGCCGCCGACATTCATTTCGACAACATCAATTTTGAGGGGAAGTACGACGAAGGCCCATCGTTTATGGGCCTCAGCGGGCTGGTAGCTTATAGCCAGAGCAAACTGGCGAATATCCTCTTCACCATGGAGCTGAAAAAGAAGCTGGAGCAGGCAGGCATACAGATCAACCCTATTGTTGTACATCCGGGCATCTCGAATACGGATCTCTCCCGGCATTTTCCGGCCTTCCTGCGATTTCTGGTGCCGATTGTGAAGTACTTTTTTACTCTATCAGAACCGGCAGGCGGTGCAAAGCCATCCCTGTATGCCGCTCTGCAGGAAGATGTTCAGGCTGGCGACTTCATCCGACCGACAAATGAGGGGGAGCGAA
>CAZLKP010000534.1:0-2657 GCA_964560095.1 uncultured Bacteroidia bacterium | reverse complement strand
CGGGGCGGCTTGCTTGACCCGACAGGCCTCGATCTCGAAGAAATCAAGCACCTGTATTTGAGTCGCGAAGGGACACAGCTGAAAAGCCCGAATCTTCTGCCTTTTGAAACCGTTAATGAGGCCATTTGGTCCATCGGTGCAGATGTGTTCATTCCGGCTGCCGGAAGTCGTCTTGTAACGGGAGATCAATGCAGGGCGATGGTTGATCACGGATTGAAGGTCGTGTCATGCGGGGCCAATGTGCCGTTTGCTGACCCGGATATCTTTTTGGGAGCTACCGGCATTTGGCTGGATGAACGGGTGGGGGTCGTTCCGGATTTTATTGCCAATTGCGGAATGGCTCGTACATTCGCCTACCTGATGCAACAAGAAATACCCCTTGAGGATGAGGCCATTTTCCAAGATGTCTCACAAACGATTCTTGGGGCGCTCCGTAGAACCCGTGAAGCAACATCAGGTTTGCACCATTGGTGGCAGGCATCCCTGGATTGGGTCCTGCAAGATATCGTGTGATATGAAGTTTGGCCCTGCCCCCGCCGTTTGTATAAGAAAATGAATAGTGGTTATTTCAGGCCGAACTCCCATTT
This sequence comes from uncultured Bacteroidia bacterium, assembly GCA_964560095.1. Lineage (GTDB taxonomy): Bacteria > Bacteroidota > Bacteroidia > J057 > J057 > JANQTF01. Next base: position 2,070 of record CAZLKP010000534.1, on the reverse strand, counting down.
CCCGAATGATCAACCGCGCAAGCACCTGGATTCTTATCCTCTTTACCTGGGCGGCCATCAGCATTCCGAGCCTGTCGGCCCAATCTACTGACCAGCATTCCCCAACAAGTAGCGACACTACAGAAGTCTTGGAGCAGCGCCAGCCCTCCGACCAGCATTCGGATTCCCCGGAGGATGGCACACATGGTGCGCATGAAGCTGCAGGTCAGGGAGAAGGGGACGGCGAGGGCCATGAAATGCCTGCCCTGTGGTCTGTGGTTCCCTTTATTGTTTTGCTTCTACTCATCGCTACCGGGCCGGTTTTCTTCGAGCACTTCTGGCACAAATACTACAAAATCATCGCACCAGCCCTGGGCCTGGTTACTTTGATCTATTACCTCATTGCATTGCCGACAGCACATGAACCCGCACATGCGCTGTCGGAATACGTTTCGTTTATCGGCCTGCTGGCCCCTCTTTACATTGCTTCTGGTGGGATTTTGATCCAGATCGACCGGGAAGGAACGCCCAAGGCCAACCTCATTCTACTCTGGATCGGTGCCCTGATCTCCAATATCATCGGTACGACAGGTGCCTCCATGCTGCTGATCCGTCCCTTTATCCGACTGAATCGTGACCGGCTGCAGTCCTATCACATCATCTTTTTCATCTTCATGGTGAGCAACATTGGGGGCTCACTCACGCCCATTGGCGACCCACCGCTGTTTCTGGGCTTTCTGAAAGGCGTTCCTTTTGGATGGACCTTCGTCCATGTGATTCCGGAGTGGTTATTTGCGCTGGTGCTGCTGTCGGCTGCCTTCCTCTTTTTCGATATAAGGAATAAAAAAGATCTCGACCAGGTAGAGACACAATACTCCGGCAAGATGGCCCTCCGCGGGCAGCGGAATTTCCTATGGCTCGCCGTGATTGTCGGTGCAGTTTTCCTCGACCCCAACGTGTTTGACTGGGTGCCAGCCATTCATTATCACGGCTCCAAATATTCTTTCCTGAGAGAAATCATTCAGCTATCGGCAGGGTTTGCCTCCTTCTTCCTGGCCGATAGGCAGGCGCTACGTGGCAATGAGTTTACCTTTGCGCCCATCAATGAGGTCGTATTCCTCTTTGCCGGCATCTTCTTCGCCATGATGCCCGCCCTTCAATTGATCGGTGAATTTGCAGCCTCTGAGCAGGGGCAAAGCTTTTTCACCGTTAACTCAATGTACTGGATCACCGGTTCGCTTTCCGGATTTCTGGACAATGCGCCCACCTATGTCAACTTCCTGTCGGCGGCACTGGCCAAGTTCGGTACCAGCATTAGCGATCCGGAAGCTGTCAGAGCTTTCTCAGAAGGTGTGGTCCATGGCGTGGCTGTACCGGAAACCAAGGACTACCTGCGGGCCATTTCGGTAGCAGCGGTATTTTTTGGTGCCTTCACCTACATTGGCAATGGCCCCAACTTTATGGTCAAATCCATCGCTGAAGAACGGGGCGTGATCATGCCCTCCTTTTTCGGTTATATCCTCAAGTACAGCCTGATCATTCTGCTGCCGATCCTCTTCCTGACCTGGGTGATCTTCTTCGTCCTCCTGCATTAATCGTGTCCCAGCGAGCGGGCTCGCCGCATATCGGCGAAGTATTGCCTGGCTGCTTTGATCACCTTGGGGGACAAAATCAAGGCGGAAGTCATGGTCGGAATGGCCATCATGGCATACATACCATCAATGATATTCAACACCGTATCGATCGATACCATGGCGCCGAGGACAATCGACACAACGTAGAAGTAGTTGTACCAGGCCTGCCGGCTGGCGCCGGCCAGATAGCCCAGGCATTTGGTACCGTAGTAGGAAAAGGAAAACAATGTCGTGAGCGAGAAAATGGTCACGCACAGCATCAGGATATAGGTGCCCCAGGCGCCTGGTAGGGTGGATTCAAAAGCTTGCAGGGTCACCGAGATGCCTTCTTCGCTTCCGCTGCTCCAGACGCCACTGATGATGATGGCCAGGGCGGTCATGGTACAGATGAGGATGGTGTCGATGAGGGGTCCCAGCATGGCAATCAGTCCTTCCCGCACGGGAATTTCGGTTTTGG
>CAZLKP010000533.1:0-2668 GCA_964560095.1 uncultured Bacteroidia bacterium | reverse complement strand
GGGCCTTTTTCGGCTACGGACTGCTCTTTCTGTTGGCTCTTGTTACGCTAAACCGTCTCCAACGCCGCCGCCTGCTCCGGACCGAGCGGAACCGGGCGCACCTGCGTGAAGTGAACCTCCGCGCGGAGGCCGCCGAGGCACAGGCCCTGCAATTGCAGGAACTGGACGAGGCCAAGGCCCGGCTCTACGCCAACATCACCCATGAGTTTCGAACGCCACTGACGGTCATCCTCGGGATGGTCGATCAGATCCGGGGCTACGGTCAGGAGCGTGAGCTGATCCGCCGTAATAGCCAGAACCTGCTGCGCCTGATCAACCAGATACTGGATCTGTCCAAACTCGAATCGGGCAAACTGCAACTCAATCCGGTACAGGGTGATATCATTCCTTTCCTGGAGTACCTGACCGAGTCCTTCTTCTCCATGGCCCGGGATAAAGACATCCGCCTGCTCTTTTACCCGGAGGTGGAAAAACTGATCATGGACTATGACGAAGCCAAGATCCAGCACATTGTCTACAACCTGCTCTCCAATGCCCTGAAGTTTACCCCCGAGGGTGGAAAAATCGTGCTTCATGCCGCCCTGGAAGAGGCAGACGGCCAGCGCTGGCTACGCCTCAAGGTGCAGGATACAGGTATTGGCATAGCCAAGGAAGATCTGGAACGGATCTTTGACCGCTTTTATCAGACGGATACCTCCGCTACCCGCAAGGGAGAGGGAACCGGCATCGGATTGTCCCTCACCCGCGAGTTGGTGGAATTGATGGAAGGCGACATTTCCGTACAAAGCCGGCCCGGCCAGGGCAGTACCTTTACCGTGCGGCTGCCGGTGCGCCTGGCGGCCAGCACGCCCATCGCGCAGGGATTACCGGCACAGGCAGCCGCAGCCAGTGCTTCTGGAGCCGAGACCCCGGCAGTTCCACCTCTGCTGCCGCCCGATGGCACAACGGACAAGCCTATCCTCGTCCTGATCGAAGACAATGCCGATGTAGCCACCTATATCACGGGCCTGCTTGAAGCCGAGTATCAGATCTATGTGGAGCGTAACGGACAGGCAGGCCTGGAGCGGGTAATTGAAGTAATCCCCGACATCGTGATCAGCGATGTGATGATGCCCGAAAAAGACGGCTACGAAGTGTGCGCAACCCTCAAGCAGGACGAACGGACCAGCCACATCCCCATCATTCTGCTCACGGCGCGAGGAACAACCGAAGACCGTCTCACCGGTCTGCGGGGTGGCGCCGATGCCTACCTGACCAAACCCTTCGAAAAGGAAGAGCTCTTCATCCGGCTGGAAAAGCTGCGCGAACTGCGGCAGGCGCTGAAAGCCCGCTACGCCGGTGGAGGGGAGGTAATCCAGCAAATCTCTCAAAACAAGGCGCCCAGCCCGGACGAGGCTTTTCTCCAAAAGCTCATTCAGACGGTCCGTACCCGCCTGGATGACCCCGGACTCGGGGTAAACGATCTGTGCCGGGCGGCCCAATTGAGTAATACCCAAATCAACCGTAAGCTCAAGGCGCTGATGGGCAAGACGCCCAGTCAGTTTATCCGCCTGATCCGGCTGCAGCGGGCAGTGGAGCTGCTGCAAAGCAGCGAGCAAAATGTCTCGGAGGTCGCCTATGCGGTCGGTTTCAGCGACCCCAACTACTTCAGCCGCACCTTTTCGGAGGAATATGGGTATCCACCGAGTGAGGTGCGCAGGTAGCTAAAAATCAAACACTTACCATTCAACAGGAGGCACGCATGAAAAATACGTGCTAGGATTTCCTGGTCCGATGGGGAATAGGTGCAGGAGTCGGAAGCCCTCGAAGCCGACTTTTGGCTCAGCAGTCCGTCCATTTTTTCACCCAGCTTTCTGTTTGATATGAAAAGAGTATTGTTTCTCCTCCTCTGTGGCCTGATGGCCGCCATGCAATTGTCCGCCCAGTCAGTGGGCATCAATGCCACCGGGACCAATCCCGACCCCAGCGCCATGCTGGACGTAGAGTCCACCACCCAGGGCATGCTCGTGCCCAGGATGACCAGCCTCCAGCGCAGCGCCATCAATAGCCCGGCCACCGGCCTGCTCGTCTATGACATCGATACCCAGTCCTTTTGGTACTACGATGGCAGCGCCTGGACCAACCTGATCGTCGAATCGCCAAGCCGCCTCGCCGATGCCGATGGCAACACCCAGATCCAAGTCGAGGAAAGCCCCGACGACAACACCATCCGCTTTGATGTGGATGGCAGCGAGGCCATGGTACTGAACCCGGAGGGCAGCCTTGGCCTTGGTACCGCCAGCCCCCAGGCAGCCTTGCACCTCGAAGGCGGACAGGTCCTGATGCGAGGTGATTATGTCCTTGCCTACAGCGGCGCTATCCCTGACAGCGGCGCGGGCACCCGTCTGATGTGGGTGCCGCAGAAAGCGGCCTTCCGGGTGGGTCGTGTCACCGGCACGCAGTGGGATCAGGATTCTATTGGACCATATTCCAGCGTTGCTGGAGGACAAAACAATACTGCCTCGGGGTTCGCTTCCTTTGTCGGGGGTGGGAAATTGAATACCGCCTCTGAACTCTATTCCTTCGTCGGGGGGGGCTTTGGAAATACCGCCTCGCAGGACTTTTCCTTCGTTGGAGGAGGACAAAACAATTCCGCCTCGCAGGACTATTCCTTCGTCGGGGGAGGGGA
>CAZLKP010000532.1:983-2669 GCA_964560095.1 uncultured Bacteroidia bacterium | reverse complement strand
CTGGTCGTCGGCCTGACGCCCGAGGTCGAAGTCGAAGATCAACGGCTCGCCCGTTGCAGGCTGCTCGATTAAAGAATAAGTCAGTGGTTTTACACCACCAACAACCCTCCCCTCACAATCGGGAGGGTTATTGTTTTGTTAAACAAGGGTCTCCTGGATTTCCATCTTAATCGAATTCCTATACCTTTGCTCCATAGACAAAAACCACCCTTATGAAAAACCTGCTAACGAAAACCGTCTCTCTCTTCATTTTGCTGGCCTTTATGGGCTGCCAGGAAGCAGAGAAAAAAGAAGAATCTCAGGCATCTGATGATGCCGCCAAACCCAAAATCACCCTCGAAAAACTGACAGGGTCTCCTGATTTTGCCGACGCCAGCCTGGCCCTGACCTCAGCCACCCCTGGAGAGAACGGCAGCTTCAACATGGAGTTTGATGTGCAAAATTTTACTCTGGGTGAACAAACGGAGCCCAAACCATCTACGGCTCTGGCCAACTCCGGGAAAGGACAGCACATCCACGTGATTGTGGATAATAAGCCTTATGAGGCACATTATGAGCCTTCTGTTACTACCGACAAGCTATCAGCCCCCGGTCGCCACGTTGTTCTTGCTTTCCTTTCCCGCTCTTACCATGAGAGTGTGAAAAATATGGGGGAGGCAGCATCCTTTGTCCTGGAGCAATATCATATCGGTGAAGGAAGTAGCGAAGAAGTAGATTTTTCCGCTCCTCATCTGTTTTACAGCCGACCCAAGGGAACGTACAGTGGTCCCGATACCGATAACCTCCTGCTCGATTTCTTTGTGCTGAATGCGGATCTCGCTGAAGATGGATACCAGGTGAGGGCCACCATCGAAGGAGAGGTGTTTATGATCACAGACTGGGCCCCCTATGTGATCACAGGATTGCCAAAAGGAGAAATTTCTGTTCAGCTTGAGTTGCTGGACGCCGAAGGGAATGCTGTGCCCGGCCCCTATAACAATGTGATACGTACTGTGATGCTGGAAGAGTAGCACACACTGCGTAAAAATATTTTCCTGAGCAGGCAGTGGGATAGCCCTCCTGCCTGTTCTTTTTTGTTATTTTTACTCACCACGCACATTCCCTACGTCCAAGTCCCTCTATCTGCCTATGTATCGTAGTGTCATCCGACCGCTTCTCTTTCTTCTTGATGCTGAAACCGCTCACTATGTCACGTTTTCTCTCCTTAGAATCCTGCTGGCAATACCCGGTCTGCCCTGGATCGTGAGCCGGATGTTTCGGCTGGATCATCCCTCCCTGGAACGAGAAATTTTTGGTCTTCGCTTTCCCAACCCGGTCGGACTGGCTGCCGGATTCGACAAAGACGCAGTCCTCGGTGCCAAATGGAAATATTTGGGATTTGGCTTCGTGGAGGTTGGAACAGTCACCCCGCGCCCGCAGCCGGGCAACCCCAAGCCACGGCTGTTTCGCCTCATCAAGGATCAGGCCATCATTAACCGAATGGGCTTCAACAACCAGGGGCTGGAAGCACTCGTGCGCCGACTGGAAAAAGCCGACCGAAAAGGAATCATTCTCGGAGCCAACATCGGCAAAAACAAAGATACCCCCAATGACAAGGCCGTCGATGACTATCTGGCCTCGGCGGGGGGAGGCTGGAACTGATGCATTTTCTGTTGTCAGTCATTAAACGAGAGGTCCTAACCAATG
>CAZLKP010000532.1:0-973 GCA_964560095.1 uncultured Bacteroidia bacterium | reverse complement strand
TTCAGGCCCTCCTGCCCCTCCTGGAAAAGGGCGACATCATTATCGACGGCGGCAACTCCCATTTCCCGGACACCATCCGCCGCAACCGCGAACTTCAGGAAAAGGGCCCACTAACCCGCATCCTGCAGGCGGTGCAAAACGAAAATCAACAGCTTGACCAGCCCAGGCCGCTGCTGTTGAAGATCGCTCCCGATCTTACGAATGAACAACTCGACGACATCGTTGCAGTTACCAAAGAGACTAATCTCAGTGGATTGATCGCCACGAATACCACCATCAGCCGCGACAACCTGCACGAATCCAGAGAAAGGGTGGAGGAAATCGGAGCTGGGGGCCTCAGCGGACTCCCGCTCACACACAGGGCCTGGGAGATCAAACGATACCTCCGTCAAAAGCTGGGGCCGGATTTCCCAATCATTGGGGTAGGGGGGATCATGGAGACCCTGGATGCCAGAATGCGCCTGGACCAGGGAGCCGACCTGATCCAGGTTTATACCGGTTATGTGTATCAGGGGCCGATGTTTGTTAAGCGAATGCTCAGAGCCATGCTCTGGATGGACGAACACGCCGAATCATCAGGCACGGTCAGGACCTGACGGGATGAGAATGTGCAGCGAGACAATATTTTTTGAGGTCATTCAGTTACATGTTCACGAGAAGCTCCCGGTATTTGGAATTTGTCGTCCCTACCCACTTCCAACCATTGATCTCTATGAAACTCGTTACTCGATTGTTTCTGTTTGTCTGGCCCTTTGTGACAGCCACTTCTCTCTTTGCTCAGTGTATTCCCGATTCTCTTATTTCCGGACCTCCGGGTGTTTATCCTGACACGCTGGAGGTGATCCCGGGATGCCAGTATTCCGAAACGGACATTACCTTTCTGTTGCCTCGTGATACGACCACTCTGGTATTCGGGCAACTATTTACCGTGCCGTTCAACAGCTTTCGGATTGATTCGATCAGGGGGCTCCCC
>CAZLKP010000531.1:1707-2670 GCA_964560095.1 uncultured Bacteroidia bacterium | reverse complement strand
CAGCCAATTCACCTCGATTAACGCCCCGGGTAAATTCCTGAATCATTTGGACGATCCAGGATTCGATGGGCAGGGAGTCACCCCTTGACCAACGGTAGGGTAGGGGGTGTGGAATACCATTTTGCCTAATGAATTTCAGCGCTTCCTGCTCCAGCAAGCTGGCGGCTTCTCCTTCAAAAGATTGAAGGGGCATGATATCGAGGATGGCCGCAGCGGCATCAAAAATACGACCTACACTTGAGGTGTATAGATTTTGTTTTTGCGCAAGCAAACGATCGTATAGGCGCCATTCTGTTTCGTTAAAAAGAGGTCGCAGGTGTGCTGCTTCCTCAGGATGCCGGTACAGGATGGCCCGCGCAGAAATTCTGGGTTCCCTGGCCATTTTGTCGCCCAGAATGGAAGGGAAGTAACTAAAGTGGGTGAGGCGCTCGAAGGTATAGTTATGGTATCGAAAACATTCACCGCCCCAAACCTGACCATCTTCCCCCCAACCAGTACCATCCCAAATGATGCCCAAAATTGGCTTTTCGGTATGGATTTGCTGGTGTTCTCCCAGCACAGCCGCAAAGTGGGCCTGATGGTGTTGAACCGAAACAACGGGTTTACCCCATTTGGCTGCCCATTCCCGGCCTATTTCACTCGAAGGGTAGGTGGGGTGGCTGTCTACCAAAACGATTCCCGGTTGGCTATCCAGGGTATTCATCAGGTGCTGACACGACGCTGAGAAATGTTGCTGGGTCTGGAAATGGTCGAGATCCCCCAGGTAAGGGCTGAGATAGGTGTTTCCCCCGTGCACATAGGTAAAGGTGCTTTTCATCATGGCACCCATGGCCAGCATGCTCTCGTAAGGCCATTTCAGCGAAGGGTCTAAATAGGTAGGCGCCAAGCCCCGCGCCAATCAGCAGCGGCAGAGTAAGTCCCAGCAGCGCCGCCTGCCAGGAAATCATGAACAGCCCGGTGTAG
>CAZLKP010000531.1:0-1697 GCA_964560095.1 uncultured Bacteroidia bacterium | reverse complement strand
AAGGGTCTAAATAGGTAGGCGCCAGGCCCCGCGATCGGCGCAGCCAGATGGGCATTTTATCGAAAGGGGAAAATGACAAGACACTATCATCCTGGGGTGTTGCAATGGTCAGGTTATGCGTCAGTACTTTGGTCGCTATTTTCCCCAGGCCATGAATGGCTTCGGCATCCTGGTACGTTATGGGGGCATGGCTGATGTTCCCACTGGTGGCCACAATCGGGTGGCCAAATTCTGCCATAAGCAATCGGAATAGCGGCGTGTAGGGAAGCATGGCACCAAGGCGATCCAGGTCGGGCACGATGGCATTGAGGGCAAGTTCTGTCTGTTCTTTTTCCGTAAGGGAAAGAAGAACAATTGGAGAAACGGGACCCATCAAGGCCCGACGAGCTTCTGGATGAAGATCAGTAACGGTTGCCAACTGTTCTTCATTCGGAAACATCACGGCAAAGGGTTTGGTAGGGCGGTTTTTCTTTTGACGAAGCTGGTGCACCACCTTTTCCTGACGTGCATCACAGGTCAGCAAATAGCCTCCCATGCTTTTAATGGCAACGATTTCGCCGTCCGACCAGCTTTGGGCAATGGACGCAATGATCTCTGATTGATCGAGGGCCATGGCCTGCCCCTGATTGTACAGGGTGAGCTTTATACCACATTCAGGGCAGGAAATGGTTTGGGAAAAATATCGACGATCATTTGGGTTATGGTATTCTTCGAGGCAACTCGGGCACTGAGTAAAGGCCTGCATGCCGGTGTTTGGGCGATCGAAAGGCAGACGACGTACGATGCTGTATCGGGGCCCGCAGTGTATACAGGTGGTGAAAGCGTACCCGTATCTTCGGTTATTTGAATCTTGTATGTCCTCGACACAATGCGGACAAATGGCGGCATCGGGCGTCAAATGGGTGTTGGCCGTGCCTTTATCGTCACTGTGTACAATGTCAAACCCTTCGTAAACAGGTGCGGTAGTTTCCCACTTGTGTAGTTGTGTGATTTTGGCCAGAGGCGGTTTTTGATCCATAACGGCCTGGCAAAACCCGTCGATAACGCTACGATCTCCCTGTAGCTCAATATGAACCCCGTCCAATGTGTTGTTGACCCAACCATTGAGGTGGTGTTGCACGGCTAGCCGGTAAATAAAAGGTCTGAATCCCACGCCCTGGACCTGCCCCTCGATATGTATGTGCCAGGTTTCCATTTAAGACGATGCCACAGCCGCCTGTTCTTTCTTTTCCGCTACTTTCTCCATGATCCAGTCACACCAGGCGGCTACGCCAATATCTTTAATGGTGGACAGCTCAATGACGTCAATGTCGGGATTGACATCGCGGGCATCAGCAACGACATTCGAAACTTCAAATGGCAAATATTCCAGCAAATCCACTTTGGATACCAGCATGAGTTCGCTGGTCAGGAACATGCGGGGATACTTCTTGGGTTTGTCATCTCCTTCGGTGGTCGCTAACAAGGTGACCCGATAATCTTCGCCCAAATCAAAGGAGGCCGGACACACCAGATTACCTACATTTTCAATGATGAGCAAATCAACACCCTCCAGGTTCAAACCATCCATGGCCTGCCAAACCATTTGTGCTTCCAGGTGGCAAATGCCGCCCGTGACAATCTGCAAGGCATCACCGCCTACTTCGCGCAGGCGGTCGGCATCGCGTTCCGTCTCCAGATCACCGACCAGAATTTTT
>CAZLKP010000530.1:0-2695 GCA_964560095.1 uncultured Bacteroidia bacterium | reverse complement strand
GGCCCGAGGTATGCTGGATGCTCCATCCACATGGAGAGGTCTATTCCTAGAACCACCGGTGATTCTTTACAGGCGTGCAGGTCTGCCACGACTTGTCTGGACCATCCTCCCGGGCTGGCACCCGCCCGCAAGGCATTCAGCTCTTCCAATGGCCGACTCCAGCCGGAGTTTCTTGTTAGCACCCGAAAGCTGTGCTGAAAGGGGATACGGGAAACCCGGTTCGAGGGGCTTCCGTTCCAGCCAAAGGATTCTCCATCGACCAATGCTGCCTGAATGCCGGTATGCTGTAATGGCCATGCCAGGTACTGGATAAACAAGTAACCCGGGTTCCAACTGACAGGACTCAGCCTGGCACCAGACAGGGACATCTCTTCCCGATACTGTTGGATCTGCGCAAGCCACTCGTCCCGATCCCAGATGATTTCTGGTGTTTGGTGCCAGGGTCTGGGCAGAATTTCCACCTGAGGGCTTTTCCAAACCTGTTGCCAGGCATCCTTGCTATCGGGTGCCCAGCGTTTCCATTGATCCATCAATGGGCCGGATACTGTGAGCCCCAGCGAGACCTCATGTTCTGATATGGTTTTTCTGAGCATGGATGCGAGAGGATCCAGGAGACGGTCATTGAATGCCAGAAAGGCATGTTGCGTGGCTTCGAGATCGGTATCTGCCCATATGTTGCCCCAGTTAGTAAAATTGGCTGGCGCAGGAAAATACGGGTTATGGAGGTGGAGAATCAGGCAAACGTCAGCCATGCTGGCAGGGTATGGGTTGGAAAAATCAGGTAAGCATTGTCCAGTATTGTCTGAGCAATCGACGGGCAGTGTCCTCCCAGGACACGTGTTGGAGGGCTTTCAGGTTTTGCTTGGTGATGGTGGATCGCTTTTTGGGATGATCGAGCAGATCGCTAACAAGTTTGGCCAGGGTGGGTGTATCGGACGGCTCCGCTACAGGTGCATGCGGCAGGATTTCTCTCGCACCGCAACGACGCGGCAACACCACGGGCACCTTGAAGTGAGCTGCTTCAACAGCTACAAGCCCCATGGGCTCAGATTCTGATGTCATCACGAGGAGATCAGCCATGCTCAGCAGGTCAAACACTTCCTTTCTGCTGCAGTGCCCAGGGAGAAACACAGAAGTACCGAGGCCGTTGCGGGCAACATCTTTCACCAAATCAGGCCACTGATCGCCGTCACCGGCCATTACAAAGCGTACATCGCTGCGTTGTCGGAGCAGCTCTTTAGCCATGTTCAGAAAGTGTAACGGCCCTTTCTGCCAGGTCATTCTCCCTAAAAATAGAACGAGCTTTTCTGCAAATGGCTTTTTGGTCCGGTATGGGGTGACTTCAGGTTGCCCGTGTTGAAGCACTTGTACACGGTCGGGATCCACGTCAAAGTGGTCGATCAGTTCCTGCGCGGTGTATTCGCTCACAGCCAGAATCAAATCTGCCTTTTTGAGCCAGTCGGACTCGGTGTCGTAGGCCAGCCCCTCGGGTTTCTGCTGTCTGTCGGTGGAAAGTGAATGCACGTGATAGACCAGAGGCACATCCAGGGATTCGGCGATTTCACCAGCTGCAGGGAAGGTCATCCAATCATGGGCATGGACAATATCCGGGTCCCAGGACAGGCCCTGCTGAACCACCAGCCGGTGGTAGAGCTGAAGCGCACGCGCCAACTCTGCCCCGTAGGCACCGCCGGCGTATGGAGCCATGTCGATGGGCACGCGGTTTTCTATGTATCGACCACGGGATTGAGCTTCATCCGGGATGCTGGAGGGGAACCAGAATGATACGTCTGTGAGACTGCTTAACGCCTGTGCGAGGGCCGAGCTGGCCACCCCCAATCCACCGTGGATTTTGTTGGGGTCTTCCCATCCAAGCATCAATATTCTCGGTTGTATATCTATTTGGGGCATGCAATGTTAGATATTTGCGTCGAGCACCAGGTCATAAGCCTTTTCATAATGGCTGGTCAGCGTTTTCCAGTCAAAATTTTCGCTGGCGTCAACCAGTCGGTATCGCTGAGCAATACGCTCAGCACGACTGGATTTGACAAAGGCAAACAGCTGGTCGGCCAGCTGGTTGGCGGCTTCATCAAAGCTTCGGTGCCGGCGCTCAATGATGCCCATCCCGATGTCGTCGTGATCAGAAATAGCTTTTTGCAGATATACACCAAAGCCAGCTAGATCACTGCTGATGGCAGGAACCCCTGATACCATACACTCAAGCGGTGTATATCCCCAGGGTTCATAGTAGCTGGGAAAAATACCCAGGTGGCAGCCTCGCACGAGATCTTCGTAATCCATTCGGAACAAGGGGCTGGTGGCCGAGACGAAATCGGGATGGTACACAATTTTTACCCGATCCGCCTGATGGTTCAGCAGATTAGCACTTCGAAGAAAATTGAGAATGTCGTCTTCACCGTCGTCCCAGAGATTGTGGGTCACGATGTAGGGCAAGTCGTGAGTTTTCCAGGTTTGGACCGTTCGCTTGAGCTTGATCTGGAGGCTGTCGTCGACAAAATTGCTCAGATCGGGAAACTTGGTACTGTCCTCAGAGATCATATAGTTGAACAACCGATCACCGACCTGATGCTTTATAGTTTCAGCTGTTTGGCGAATGGTATTCAGGGTAGCTCTGGCTTCCAGGACCTTGGGGTTGATGCTCTGATAGGGCTTTTTGGTGATGAAAAACATCACG
>CAZLKP010000529.1:1448-2703 GCA_964560095.1 uncultured Bacteroidia bacterium | reverse complement strand
AGTCAAGCAATTCCAGCGCTTGTTTGGAGAAGATTATCTGGTGCAACATGCCCTGAAATGGGTTCTGATGCACGAAGGTGTGTCCTGCGTGATTCCGGGTGCCAGTAGCCCAGAGCAGGTCGCTTCGAATGTGCTGGCTTCAGAGTTGCCTCCACTACCGGGTATCGCGATGAGAGATGCCCAAAACATCTACGATGACCTCATCCGGCCCCATGTTCACCATCTCTGGTAATCATTCCCTTCCGTTATTTTACTCACATATCAACTGATACATGGCTGATCGCCCACATTTTCTCCTTTCCAACGACGATGGCATTCACGCCCCAGGTATTCTAGCGCTCCTCGAAGTAGCCAAAGACCTGGGCGATGTAACAGTGGTTGCCCCTGATAGTGCGCAGAGCGGCATGGGGCATGCGATTAGCGTCGGAAAACCACTCAGGATTTACAAAGAAGAGCTCCCCTTCGGTTTTATAGGTCATGCTGTTAGCGGAACGCCCGCCGACTGTGTGAAAATCGCTACCGGGGTACTCATGGATAACCAGCCCGATATTGTGCTTTCCGGGATCAATCATGGGGCCAACAGCTCCGTGAGCTCGGTGTATAGCGGCACCTTATCCGCAGCACGCGAAGGAGCCATCCAGGATTTGCCTGCGATTGGTTTTTCCCTCTGCCATTTTCCACATGAAGCCGATATGACTGCCGCCAAAGCTGTGACCCGCTCCATCATTAAGCACGTGCTAAAGCATCGGCTCAAACCCGGGCAATGCCTGAATGTCAATATCCCCTATTTGCCCCTGGAAGAGCTCAAAGGCCTGAAAATAACTCGACAGGCCATGGGGCGCTGGAGAGAAGAATTTGATGAGCGGACCGACCCTTACGGAAGAAAATACTATTGGCTGACAGGTAACTTTGAGTTGATGGATCACGGGGAAGACACAGATGAACACGCCATCCGAAACGGCTACGTCTCTGTCTCCCCCATGAGCCACGACCTCACAGCCCATCACGATCTCCCCCAATTGTCAGCCTGGCCCTGGAAAATTTCACCGTGAACCTGACCTCAGCCCGAATCAGCGGTAACCATGTATCTTCGATACAGCCTTCCCTATTCTCAATGGAACAACCCTTTTTATGAAAAAGTTGTACGTGATTGCCGGTGAGGATTCAGGCGATCTGCACGCTGCCAATCTGGTACAAGCCCTTAGGAAGCGACTGCCAGATCTGGAGGTGCGTGGAATGGGGGGAAACCACATGC
>CAZLKP010000529.1:0-1438 GCA_964560095.1 uncultured Bacteroidia bacterium | reverse complement strand
AGGGAATTTTATGGGCTTTATGGAGGTGATCCAGAATCTCGGAACGATCCGGGAGCTCTTTCGCCGGCTCAAAGCAGATGCAGTAGCCTGGCAACCTGATGCCGTGCTGCTCGTGGATTATCCGGGATTCAACCTCCGGATGGCTCCCTTCTTCAAAACCATCGGAGCTCGTGTGTACTACTACATTGCCCCCCAGGTGTGGGCATGGAAAAAGGGGAGGGTTAAAAAAATCAAATCATTTGTCGATCGCCTCTTTGTGATTTTGCCATTCGAGAAGGGGTTCTACGAACGAGAAGGCGTCGAGGTCGATTTTGTGGGGCATCCCCTGCTGGATGCCGTAGGTTCCATAACCCGAACGACTGTGGAGCGTCCGGTAGTGGCTTTGCTGCCAGGATCCCGGAAACAGGAAATCCAGCGGATGCTGCCGACCATGCTATCTCTGATTCCACATTTTCCCTACCACCGCTTCATCGTGGGCGGTGCCCCCTCGCAAACGGAAGCATTTTACCAGCCGATGCTCGAAGGCCAGCGGGTGGAGTTGTGGATGGACCGAACCTATGAACTCCTGGCCTGCGCAGACATGGCAGCGGTAACTTCCGGAACGGCCACCCTGGAAACAGCCCTATTTCATGTGCCCCAAGTTGTCTGTTATCAAGGATCTTGGCTGTCCTATGCCATTGGCAAGCGGTTAGTAAAGGTTTCGTTTATCTCTCTGGTCAATCTCATCATGGATCGGGAAGTTGTGAAAGAACTGATTCAGCATGATTTTCGGGAGTACACACTTCTGAACGAGATGAAGTCCTTGTGCCCTGGCCCTAACCGCGACCGGATGCTGGCTGACTATCAAACCCTGGCAAACCGACTTGGCCATGCCGGTGCTTCTGCCAAAGCAGCTGAAGCCCTGCTTCGGCATGCCGAAATAGAAAACGTGAAACCATGAGCGATCAACATCAGCCAGGGACACTCATTCTGGGTGGCGGGCTCGCCGGTAGTTTTTTGGCCTGCAGGATGTTGCAGCGGGGCTGCAGGGTATGGGTGATCGACGATCTGGCCCCCAACTCTGCTTCGAGAGTAGCCGCAGGGCTGTACAATGTGATCACCGGGCGATTTGGCGCCAAAACTTGGATGGCCGAGACGCTTCTGGCCGAACTATATGCATTTCTGGAAGATCCATTCTTCGAAAGGGCCAGTCAGTTTGTGCATCCGCAGGAAATTTACCGCCCGTTTCGTGACATTGACGAATATAACCGCTGGTCAAGCCGCTCGGCGGATCCCGAATACAGGCATCTGGTGGCCTTTGAAGAGCGGCCGCTGTGGCCGGAGATACTCCACAATCCACTCGGTGGCATCCGGATTTTGCCTTGCGGGTGGGTGGATATTGGCGGGCTCATTGTCCATCTCCATCAGACCATTCGTCGTCATGGCGGAAACATCATCA
>CAZLKP010000528.1:0-2707 GCA_964560095.1 uncultured Bacteroidia bacterium | reverse complement strand
CACCCCCACGCCGACTTTGTCAGCTCACATATGGAGCTGCACAGCCTCACAGGTGCAACCATCTATGCCAGTGAACTCATCGGTGCTGATTATCCGCACGAAGGCTTTGATGAAGGGGATGTGATTGACCTCAATGGTGTGACCCTGCACAGCATGAACACACCAGGACACTCCCCCGACTCCATCAGCATCGTGCTCAAAGATGAGAAGGGAAATGAATATGCTGTGTTTACCGGTGATACTCTCTTCATCGGTGATGTCGGTCGTCCCGACCTACGCGAAAAGGCCGGTAACATGAGAGCCCAGCGGGAGGATCTGGCTCGCCAGATGTATCATTCAACCCGTGAAAAGGTGATGAAGCTGCCGGAAGAAACGCTCGTGTATCCTGCCCACGGAGCCGGATCTCTCTGTGGGAAAAACCTCAGCGAAGATACCGTTAGTTCCATTGGTCGTGAGCTTCGCGAAAACTACGCCCTGCAGCCTATGAGCGAAGATGAATTTGTGGATGCGTTGCTCGAAGGTCAGCCTTTTATTCCGAAATACTTCGGCTTTAATGTCGATATCAATAAATCTGGTGCCCCTTCCTACGAAGAATCTGTTGCCGCTGTGCCACGTCCGGAAGAAGGCAGCAATCCTGAGCCTGGTGTGTTGGTGATTGACACCCGCCCGGAAGATCAATACAAGGCCGGTCACCTGCCCGGCTCCATCAACCTGATGGATGGCGGAAAATTTGAAACCTGGCTGGGATCAATTGTAGCCCCTGACGAAACATACTACCTCATTGCCGAAAACGAAAAAGCCCGCGAATCGGTGATCCGCAAGGCGGCCAAGATCGGCTATGAGAAAAACATCGTCGGTGCGCTGCTCCCGCCTGGATTCATGATATCACAGACACCCATTGTGGACGTCAAAGACTTCAGCGCCAATCCTGACAGCTACACCATCGTGGATATCCGGAATGTAGGGGAATTTGAAGGGGGTGCCCTGTTTCCTCAGGCCATCAACATTCCCTTGTCAGAACTTCGGGAGCGTGCCAGTGAAATTCCTGCTGAGAAGCCAATACTCATTCACTGTGCCGGCGGATACCGCTCGGCTGCAGGATCTTCGATTGTGCAGGCAGCCAATGTGACGGAGCAGCCGGTGTACGACCTTAGTGAGGCGGTGAACGACTTTCAGCCTCAATCCACATGAACCAAAAGATGAGAATTCAGATAGTCAGTTGGATATGGAGCGCCCTGGCAGTAGGTATGCCAGGGCTGCTCACCGCTCAGAATAGCGGCAGGTAGTCCATGGATGCTCCGTCGTTTCAGCGACAACTCGATGCCGAACCGCATGCAATCTCGCTTGACGTTCGATCAGAAGCAGAATACCTTGAAGGGCATCTGTCTGGTGCCATTCATGTGGATGTACTTCAGGCCGACTTTGCTGAGCGTGTACAGGAATTGAACCTGATCGGACCCCTGTATGTCTATTGCCGATCCGGCCGACGCAGGCTCTATGTAGCTCGGATTCTGAGAGCTCGTGGACATGTCCCGATTCACGATTTGTCAAACGGCAACTTGGGCTGGGAAGCTTATGGATTACCGATAACAACAGACTCATAAGGATCATACAACTACCTGCTGTCCACTTTTAACAACCATTATCATGGCAAAAACAGAAAAAAAATCCTTTCAGGAACTGATAGATTCCCAAACCCCTGTCCTGGTAGATTTCACGGCGACCTGGTGTGGCCCTTGCCACGCGATGAGTCCGATTCTGAAAGATCTGGCCAGTGAAATGAAGGAGCAAGTACGCATCGTAAAAATTGATGTGGATCGCAATCCGGCGGTCGCGCAGCACTTCCAGGTGCAGGGCGTGCCGACATTCATGCTGTTCAAGGAAGGCAACCTTTTGTGGCGGCAGTCTGGCATGCAGTCCAAGACACAACTGAAGCATATCATCGAAGCCAACCAGGCATGAAACAGTTTTTCGACTGGCGACTGGGTCTGATGGCTTCGCTGACACTGGGACTGGCTCCTTTTGCTCCGGAGCCGCATATTCTGGGAAAGCTGAAATGGGTGATAGGAGGAGCTGAAGGGATGACCGGAATGGACTGGTTTGATCTGGTTCTCCACGGCGTCCCCTGGATTTATCTGTTTCTCTCTGTCGGTGTGGCTTTGTCGTCAACCAGAAAAGCAAAACATACCTGAATTTCGACGGTTAAATGAAATTCTTCTTTATCGTCATTATCGAATAAACATCACTGTAATTGGTTCTGAATCTGTTCGATTTAACCAAAACCTTCCAACATGAACCCAATACTATCTTCATCTCTACCGGGATGGCTAGCGTATCTTAGCCAACCGTGGCCCTGGTATGTAGCAGGAACGTTGATTGCCCTGACCATGGGCGCATTGCTGTGGCTGGGAAAAACCTTTGGTGTTTCCTCCACCCTGCGAACCATGTGCGCGATGGGCGGTGCGGGCAAGTTTTCAGATTTTTTTCGCTTTGAATGGAAAGGCCAGACCTGGAATCTCGTTTTCGTCCTTGGAACCCTGCTCGGAGGCGTAATTTCTGCCCAGTTTCTCGGCACGCCAGACACGGTCACCATTTCTCAGGCCACCGTCGATGATCTGGCCAAATTGGGGATTACCAACGAAGGTCAGGGGTTGGTCCCTGCCTCCCTGTTTTCTTGGGAAGCCCTGGCCAGCTGGCAGGGATTGGT
>CAZLKP010000527.1:0-2712 GCA_964560095.1 uncultured Bacteroidia bacterium | reverse complement strand
GACGGGCCGCACGGCTACCTGTGGCGATGGCATTTGCGAAGAAAACGAAGATTGTCCCGGTGATTGTCCCTCCGTGGCAACGGCTCCAGGCTGGGTGCCCGTAGGAGAAGATCTGGATGGCGAAGAGGTGCGTTACACCCGGTTTGCCCGTGGAGATCAATGTGATGATTGTTCGGAAGAGATTCATCTGAACTTCGGCTTTGATCTCTATGGCGAGATCTATCATCAGGTCTTTCTGAATGCCAACGGGAACCTGTCTTTTTCCACACCTAATCAAGAGTTTACCCCTGAATTATTTTGCCAGACTGGTCCCACAATGATTGCTCCGTTTTTTGCTGATGTCGATTTGGAGAAAGGTGGGGATATCTGGTATTATCAAGAACCGGAGGGGCATTATCTGATTGTGACATGGAGCCGAGTCGGATACTATGGATGCATAGGTGAAGCATGCGACCAAACCAATTCTTTCCAGGTATTGCTTACCGATGGCTCCGTGCGTGCTTGTCGGGGAGCGGTGATTCCGGATGGGGTAAATGTGTTGTTTTCTTATGGGGACATGGGCTGGACCACAGGATCTGGTTCTGGTGGAGAATCGGGCTTTGGAGGTACTGCGGCGACGGTTGGCATCAATGAGGGGAATGGAACCACCTGCTATGATGTCGGGATGTTTGATCGTCCTGGAAGGGCCTATTATGGAAACTCTGTTGAATGGGGCTGCCCTCCCAACGAGGTCGATTATCTGGAAGGCAAAAGCCTGACGTTTGATGGTCGAACGGGTCGGCAGGTTTTTCCTTCGTGGGCTCTCTCCCTCACAGGAGAGGCCCGGAATGGCCGCCACATCTTGCTTTGGAAAACCGATCGCCCCGATGAATGGGAGGCATTTTCAATCGAGTTTGGCTTGGATAGTGTTTCTGCGGCAGAACTCGTGATCCTGCATCCGCAGGAGCAAGCCTACCTTCCCAGGGGGATGTTTGCCTATGAACATACGCCAACCCAGCCATCATCCTGTTATCGGATTACAGGGATCAATGCCGAAGGCGAATTTCATCCCTCCAACTGGATCCAATTGAGTGAATCTTCAACCCATGCACCGGCGTTTGACTTCGTTACCTTTGGGCCCAATCCCTCCAGTGGACCTTTGAACGCCACCCTTGAAATCTTCCGGAGCGGTACGCTTGCGTGGCAACTGACCGATATGTCAGGGACCACCATGGCCCGTGGGCAATGGCAGGCCGATCAGGGCCTGATGAATCAGAAACTGGTTCTCACTCACCTGCCGGCCGGCACCTATGTCTTTTCTGTTCGTGGGAAAGACACGATGAAATACCGATACGTAGTGAAGCTGTAAGCCTTCTACCGGATCAGAGTAATGCTTCCGTTCCGCTCAATGTTTTCTCCGACAAAGGTTGTTCCGCTAAAGGTGTACACATATACCCCTTCGGGCAGCACCCTGCCATTGAGTCTCCCGTCCCATTGAATCTCCTTGGAGGTGGTTTCATAAACTTTTTTGCCCCAGCGGTCAAACACCTGAAAATGGACGTTCTCAAAAGACCGAACCACCAGTTCGAACACATCATTTTCTCCATCCCCATTTGGCGTAAATGCATTCGGGAAAAAGGCGACAAAATCCAGGGCATCAATCACGCTGAATTGTACGGAATCCGGGCAGCCGATGTCATTATCGGCGATTAGGGTCACGATATATTGCCCGGGTCGATTGTAAACGTAGATCGGTGAATCTGTAGAATCAATTCCTCCATCTCCAAAGCGCCAAATAAAGTTGCTGGCGTTTTGGCTTAGGTTGGAAAATTGTACTTCCAGCGGATAAAATCCTTCTGTCTCAGATGGCTGTAGCTCGGCAATCGGGAGGTTTCGTTCTACATACACCTCAATCTCCAGTTCATCGCCCCGGCAACCGGTTGGTCCAAGAGGCGTCACAATATAGGTGGTCGTAAAAGCAGGATCCACTTCAATAATGGGCGTCACATCTCCGGTACTCCAGACATAGCCATCAGCGCTGTCTACCCTCAGGTATGCGGTTTGGCCCAGACAGATTTCGTAGAAACTATCTCCGGCTAATACGGGAAGAGGGCGCACTTCCACAAAAACGGAATCTTCATTCTGGCACCCATTCAGGTCTGTCCCCACGACAAAATACATCAGATCGTCTTCCGGACGGGCGAGGGGCGCTGCCGCATTGGGGTTATCAAGACTGGCCGCTGGTGTCCAGGTATAGGTGTTGGCACCGTTCGCCACCAAAAATGCTTCGTCCCGTGCACAAATGATGGTATCCAGACCAGCATCTACTTCCGGAAGCGGGTTCACAGTGATCCTGACGGTATCGGCCAGATTACAGCCGTTGGCATCGGTTACCATCACCCGATAGGTAGTGGTTTTCAGGGTGGTAGAGATTGGCTCCGGGATGTTGAGTGCCGACAGGGTTGGATCGTCAGTCCATTCGTAGATAATTCCACCGCTGGCGTTTAGTTGAATGAAATCTCCAAAGCAGATCTCCGTATCCGGCCCTGCATCGGCAGGTGGAACAGGGAATGCCGTGACGAATTGGGTGGCTGTGTCCACACAGCCGCTGGTATCGGTCACGGTAACCTGATAGCGACCTTTTGAAAGATTGGTCAGGTCTTCCGTCGTCACACCATTTGACCAGATGTAAGTGTATGGTGCAGTACCGCCGTTCACATCCATATTGATCAA
>CAZLKP010000526.1:1278-2719 GCA_964560095.1 uncultured Bacteroidia bacterium | reverse complement strand
GGTCAGAAACGTAACCATGGACGACTTGTCCAGCTTGCTCGGTGTGTCTAAAAAGACGATTTACCAGTTTTTTTCCAACAAAGAAGAGCTGGTCTTTGCTGCTGCCAACGCCTACTTCGACCAGGAAAAAGCGCGGTCAGAAGATCTGATCGGCACCTCTACCAATGCCATTGACGAACTGGTGTCCATCGTGAGGTGGTCTGTGGCTTCTTTGAGAAAGGTGTCCCCATCTGCCATTCTGGAAATCCGGAAATTTTACCCCCAAGCCTGGGCCGTTTTTGAGGCTTTCAGCAATGACTACCTGCTTGGAATCGTCACCAGAAACCTCTACAGAGGCATTCGGGAAGAGCTTTACCGACACAACCTCGACGTGGACATTGTTGCTCGTCTTCGAATCATGCAAATCATCGGGACACTGCAGCAGGAGTTTTTTCCCGCCGACCAATTTGACCCGGCCCATGTTCAACTGGCTGTATTCGAGCTATACCTACGCGGCATTGTCTCGGAGCACGGACGCAACATCCTCGACTCTTATGTGTCTTCCTCAGATGATGCGCTAACAGAATTTCAATCTAAGCCATGAATCTAATCGTAGGAAACCTGAATATGCCCCGCCCCACTGTATTTGCCTTCTTTTGGTGGATTCTTTTCCCTGCCTCCATACCTCAAGTCATGGGGCAGGAGACTTATGACCTCAAGGCTTGCATCCAATATGCCCTTGAGCACAACCGGGAGGTAGAGAATGCCACATTTGAGCAATACATCGCCAGGGCACAGGTGAAGGAATTTGCCGCAACGGGCTTTCCTCAGATCTCTCTGGCGGCGGACATGCAGTATTTTTTGGCTCTGCCAACCCAGATCCTTCCCGGATCCTTTGCGCCACAGCAAGAAGTTGTATTCATTGATGGGAGCCCTTATCCACTCACCAAGCTAAACCCTGAGACTTTTGAGCCGATTCCCGGTGAAGCCATTGAGGCACAGTTTGGCTTCCCGTGGCAATCCAACGTTGGTGCCAATCTGAATTGGCGGGCCCTAGATCCGGCCTACTTTTACGGACTGAAGGCGTCGCGTGAGTTTGCTACACTCCGGACTATCGAAGCTGATCGCACCCGGGAAGAAGTAGCATTCAATGTAGCCAATGCCTACATCCGGGCATTCATCGTCAGGCAGCAGCAAGACCTGCTCGAAGTCAATATCGGCAGGGTGAGCACCTTGCTCAAGGAAACCACTGCTCTCAACGAAGAAGGTTTTGTAGAGGCCATTGATGTGGACCGACTTCAAATCTCATTAAATAACCTGAAGCTCGAAAAGAAAAACCTGCAGCGAACCATCGATATGACCGATGCGGTTCTGAAATTTCAGATGGGTATGCCGCAGGGAGACAGCCTGGTACTGGAAGGGCCGAGGATGGAGCCCTCTACTCTCCCCCAGCTTCCGTCAT
>CAZLKP010000526.1:0-1268 GCA_964560095.1 uncultured Bacteroidia bacterium | reverse complement strand
TGAGCCGTATGACCCACAGTCGGATCTGGATATTGATCTCCTCAACCAATCTGTTGAATTGCAGACACTCGACCTCAAGCGGACCAGATCTGGATATTTTCCATCCCTGAGCGTTTTCGGATCCTTCGGATACAATGCTCAACGTGATGAATTCGACTTTTTTGACACAGACCAAAGTTGGTTCCCCATCAGCACGGTAGGGGTGCAGGTCAACTGGACCATTTTTGACAGCTTTATCCGGCTGCGGCAAATGGAACAACAGAAGCTTGAAATCCAGCAAACCCAGAATCAACGAAGCCAGGCCGCAGAGGCAGCCCACCTTGAATATAAACAAGCCAAAACCCAGCTTCTGAATGCCTACAGCTCACTGGAAAGCACCAAAGCCACCCTCAGGCTGGCGGGAAATATTTTTGAGGTTGCCAGCATCAAATACCGCGAGGGAGTCGGGTCCAGCCTTGAAGTCAATGACGCCAATACAGAGCTTAAATCAGCTGAGAACGCATTTCTTTCTGCCATGTATGAATTCATGCAGGCTGAAATTGCCTTCGACAAGGCCATCGGCCATTACAGCATCTACCACAATGACTAATAAATCGTTGACAATGAAACCATATTCGTTCATCGTTGTTGCTTTCTTCATTGCAGCTGGCCTTCTGGTCGGTTGTAAAGAAAAAGACCAATCGCTGGAAGCCAAGCAAAAGCTTCTGCTTCGAAAAAAGGCTGACCTCAGAACCCTGAGCCAGGAAATCTCCCAGCTGGAAGCCAAGATTGAAGAACTGGACCCGACAGCCAGGAGTCGAGCCAGAATCACCCCCGTATCTGTGAGTGAAATTAAGCCGTCACGGTTTGAACACTTCATTGAGGTACAAGGACAAGTGGAAGCCAGTCAAAATATCAATGTGAGTGCTCAGACTTCCGGGCGTGTCACTGCCATCTATGTCAAGGAAGGCCAGCAGGTCAAGCAGGGTCAATTATTGGCACAGATTGACGATGCCATCATCCAGGCTTCCATTAATGAAGTTGAGTCGCAAATGGAGTTGGCCGCAGAACTGCTGGCCAGACAACAGCGACTTTGGGACCAGAATATCGGAACGGAAATTCAGCTACTGGAAGCCAAAAACAGGGTAGATGGACTAAAAAAAAGGCTGGCCACCCAGCAGGAACAAAAGGACCTGACCAGGATCACAGCTCCGATTCACGGTACGATCGACGAGGCTCTGCCCAAGGTCGGTGAGATCGTTTCACCAGGCATGCCGGCATTCCGGGTG
>CAZLKP010000525.1:0-2748 GCA_964560095.1 uncultured Bacteroidia bacterium | reverse complement strand
TCCCCGCCCTGGCGATTGCGCAAAAGCTGTTCTCGACGCTTGAGCTCACCTTCCCACGTTTCCAGGCGGAGGGATTTTTTCTCTTTGAGTTCAAGATCCTCCATTATTTCCTGGATCAATACTTCCCGCTGGTCCAAGATTCTGCGTTTGGATTCGAGCTGTTGCTCCAGTCGGATCATCTCTCGTTCTTTCGCCTCAACGCGGGTTATGCGCTGCTGATCTACATTATCGGTTCGCTTGCGGCGAATCAATTCGAGGTCTCGGACGTTAATGACATCAATCAATGAGTCTCGTTGCTGGTAGTAAAAGACCCGCTCCTGCACCGCTTTCTTCCCGATTTCCTTTTGCTGGCGCTGTAATTGGCGTATCTCTGTCCGAAGCATGGCCACTGTATCCGGCCATGAATTCTTCAGGGCATTGGCCAAAGCCAGGCTCAGAGTATCTGCCTGGTAGCGGGCCGCATTCGAGGTGAGCATTTCTTTGGCCAGTCGCCTGTTCACATCTTCCTCCTCACGCATTCGTTGGAGGATATAGCCCTGAGTTGTCTGTAGCTGAATCAGCAGGGTTTCATTGATGCTTTCCAGTTCCTGAATCCTGGCATTTGTTTCTGTGAGTTCAAAATTGGCTTCATCCATACGCGCCACGGCAGAACTGGTCGAGGGCACCCGTCGGCTGCCCACCCTGCGCCTGAGCTTGCGGTTATGGTACTCCAGTCGCCGGTTATTTTTCAGGACAGCCGACAATTGCTGACGAAGAATTTCCTCCTGCTCACGACTAACCCTGGTGGTCGCTTCGAGCTGCTGTCTCAGCTTCTGGTTATCATAGTTCAGAGCATTGAGGGATTGCCTCACCTGGACCAGCATATCGTCTTCAACATCGGAGTCGCTGCGGGCACGCAGGGCCATGGATCCCTGAGAGATCCTGGCCTCCTCAAGGAGGTAGGCTATTGAATCGAGTTTGCTTCGCCATCTCTTTTCTACCACATACCGCTGAGCCTCAGCAGCCTCCAGCGCCTCAAACAGGCTATCGGCCAGGGCATCTTCCGTGCCATATTGGATGAGCATCCGGTTCAAAGTATGCAGAGAATCAGCCTGTCGCCTCACCAACTTCCCCATCACCACAATGCTGTCTGCCAGGCGCTGCCTGTTGATTCCGCTGCTAATCAGCTCCAGCCGCAAGGAGTCAATTTTCAATTGCACCTGCTGCCGATTGCTGCTCATCGCCCCTGCTGCATGACGAGATCTCCGCAAACTGTCATTCAGAACCATCAGACGGCGGTTCAAGCTGTCAAAGGTCTCCGAAACTTCTCGTTGGCTAGCTGCTTGTTGTCGGGTGAGCCGGACCCGTTTTTCCTGTTCTCTGTCCAGTAGCGCCTGCCTGGCCGACAATGCTCCGTTGAGCGAATCCAGCAGGACAGCCTGGCCGGCGATAAAGTTTCGTAGTTGCTCGTTATCGCGTTGGAGCTGCTTTCTTTCGTCGCGCCATTCCTGAGCCGGGCGCGTCATTTGCAGGCTGTCTACCGTCAGCTCACTTTGCAAGCTGGCTATGGTCCTTCGCTGCCGAATATTGGTGGCCAGAAGGGAGTCTTCCTCCAGGCGCGCGAGGCGCAATTCCACCCAGAGCATGTTGATTTCGCCCCTGAGCTGGTCGATGTTCTCTCCCGAGGAAGCCACCTGCTGGTTTTGCTGGCTGATCGCATCAATGACAGCTTCCAGTTGATTGATTTCTGTCCGGGCATTGGCCAATGCTTCCCGAAGAGAATCCGCTTCTTTACTATCGGTTTCAGGGGCCGAAGATTCTCTCAGAATTTCTTTGGAGGCATCGGTAACGATGGATGCCTGGGGAGTGGAAGGCTGCTGTACAGGCGCTTTCTCCGGCAGAGGGACATAGGGAAAATCCAGGTGTTCATGGTCGGGAAGGCCTGAAAGCTGATCCAGATATCTGCCGTGAACCACGCGCCAGACTTCATAGAGAGCTACATTGTTGCCTGCGGGGATCCGGTCATAATATTGGGCAGCCAACCGGGGATGCTCCATCCAAAAGATGAGATTATCCTGGAGTGCATCGGCAGCCTCTGGGTGTTCACGAAGCCAGGAGCGATTTCGGGTTAGCTTTTTCACCAACCGGGGATTTTCTCGTGTCCAAACGACATTTTTGAGCAGCTGCCTGGACAAAGAAGGATATCGTTCCAGATATTTTATCTGGGCATCGCCGAGATACGAATATTGAGATTGAAGGCGTCGCAATTCCTGCTCGTCAGAAGAGAGGCGATGAACCATGGCTTTCCAGGCCGTTTGTACAATTTCTTCCAGCGACAGCAATTGATCGCCATCCAGGTCACTGTCTGTGAACCCAGGATCGCCGTGATAGTAATCTAGCTGACCGGCGAGCTGGGCGGCCTCTCCCCTCGACAACTGTCTGTCACCATTAAAATCAGCCAAAACAAAGACCTGGCGGAGAAACCAATCAGCGGGTGTACGCTGCTGGGCTGGCAGCAGCGAAACAAATACGGTAAGGAAGCTCCCTACCAGTAGGGATTGTCGAGCCGAGATCATAAGCGTATATCATCAAATAATAGCGAAGATCACGCCAAAAATGGATCGGCTAGGGGAGGAATGTGAATATACACCGGAAATATAAAAGAACCCGATGGAGAAAAATGGGAATTCTAATTCCTCAGGGCATACATCAGAACGTTGGTGCCCATTTTCAGGGCCTCCTGACGAATTTCTTCAGGATCGTTGTGGA
>CAZLKP010000524.1:0-2751 GCA_964560095.1 uncultured Bacteroidia bacterium | reverse complement strand
CTTTCCAACCAGCTATATCATTGAGGATCTTTGATTCGGAGGCGTTCAGTTTGGCCATATTGGAATGTGATTTCGGCAAATTCTGTGTTATTTTACCTGCTTGATTGCGGAAGGTTGTGATTAACAGAAACAAAATTTATGAAATTTGGAACGAAGGCGGTACACGCCGGGGTTGAACCAGACCCATCTACCGGTGCCATCATGACACCGATTTTTCAAACCAGCACTTACGTACAGGCAGGGCCGGGTGACCACCAGGGATACGAGTATTCTCGCACCCACAATCCGACCCGAACGGCTCTTCAACAGTCGTTGGCAGCGTTGGAGGGCGGGGTAGAGGCAGCCGTTTTTTCTTCGGGGATGGCAGCGACTGATGCCATCATGAAACTTCTGACTCCAGGAGATGAGATCGTTTCCACCAATGATTTGTATGGTGGGACCTACCGGATCTTTACGAAGATTTTTGAGCCCTTTGGCCTGAGATTTTCTTTCATCGGTATGCAGGACACAGCCTCGGTCGAGGCGGCCATTTCCGACAAAACAAAAATGGTTTGGGTGGAAACGCCCACCAACCCCCTCATGAATGTCATCGACATCGAAGGCATGGCAAATATTTGTCGGGCGAAAGGCATTCATCTGGTGGTGGATAATACATTTGCGACTCCTTATCTTCAGCAGCCGCTGGAGTTGGGAGCAGATATTGTTGTTCATTCGATCACCAAGTACATCAATGGCCACTCCGATGTGGTGATGGGAGCAGTTATTGCTAAGGACGCTGTAATTGCTGAAAGGTTGAGATTTATCCAGAATGCTTCTGGTGCGACGCCGGGTCCATTTGCGAATGAAGCAGCATTGTGAGAATGGAAAAGCCATCGCGCATTTTCTGAAGGTCCATCCAAAGGTCAAGAAAGTTAATTGGCCAGGGTTCGAAGAGCATCCCAATCATGCTGTAGCTGCCCGGCAGATGCATGATTTTGGAGGCATGATTTCTTTCACTCTCAAGGGAGATGATATGACCGATGCGCTCAAAGTACTGAAGGGAACGCATCTATTTTCTCTTGCCGAAAGCCTGGGAGGCGTCGAATCGCTCATTGGTCATCCGGCTAGTATGACGCATGCCTCAATCCCGAAGACAGAACGCGAAAATGCTGGCCTGGAAGATACCCTGATCCGCCTGTCTGTTGGCATTGAAGATGCCGAAGACCTGATCGCGGATCTGTCTGCCGCACTGGAATAGCGACATGCTTCACTATGTAATGTCGTAAGAGCAGCCAGAAAAGATGAGCGGATCCGACTGTATTTCCAGGAAGATCCGTTCATCTATTTCTCTTGCTCTCTGCCCCGAAAAAAGTGCTCTTTTTCCCTCACATCTCATCTCCTTCAACTATGCTACAATCCGGCGATCAATACCACGAACAGTTTCAGTTTTCTCAATCTGATGTACAGGCATTTGCTGAAGTTTCTGGCGATCATAATCCGATTCATCTGGATGAGGATGTAGCGGCCTCCACCATTTACAAGCGTCCAATCTTACATGGCATGCTCGGTGCCTCTGTGTTTTCCCGCATCATTGGGATGAAGTTTCCGGGGGAAGGAACTGTGTACTTGAATCAGAGCCTGCAATTTAAGCGGCCTATGTATCCCGGAGAATCATACCGGGCAGAATTGACGATCCTTGAAATAGAGGAAAGGCGGCATCGGGCCAGGATTGAAACGAGGATCGTTCAGGTGAGCGACAGAAAGCCGATTTTGACGGGCGAGGCATATGTGATGAACAAGGAAAAATTATGAGAGATAGAGGCGAAAATGAGCTTGATCAGCGGGTAGCGGCATAATCAGGCCATTTATGCCAAAATGTCATAAATCCTACCCAGTTTATCTATCTTGAAAACGTAATAATACGCCATTTTGACGCATTTTTTCGACTGGCACTGCTATTGATCAACTAGCTGCGTAGTGTTGAACCTAAAATATCCAACGAATATGAGTTACGCAGTTTCCCATTTCCACCATCCACACAAATCCCGTCGTAAGCCCTACATTCACCCCAGCTTGGTAGGTGGGCATGTATCCAACATTCGCGAGACGGAAGATGCCTATTTGATAGATCTTGTTGCTCCTGGCAGAAGCCGAGAATTATTCGGCATTTCTGTGAAGGATGATGTGCTGAAGTTGATCATTCAGGCACCCGAAGCTGAGGCAGAAGGCACCTTTATTCAGCGGGAATTCACCCTTTCTGAATCTGAAAAGCATTTTCGGTTGCCCAATTCGGTGGATACAGAAGGCATTTCTGCCAGCTACACCGAGGGTATTCTAAGCATCAGGCTTCCGAAAAAAGCAGAAGCACAGCCGCGACAGATCAATATTGAATAAGGCTAACAGGTAAGCGGAAGAGGAGGGTTCATGGTGACCGGAGATGCTGTTTGATTGGCATCTCCGTTTTTCTATTTGTCCACACATGCAACCTACGGAACTAAAATTTCCTCTGTGATGATTGGAAGTCATCGGGTTTTGGGTGGGTATCAACGAAAGCCTAAAGATTTCCGTAAGTGAGGGATGAACAGCGATGGTATTCCGGCGATGGTAATCCGCTGCTTTTTTCTATTTTTGGTAGTATGACACGATACATCCTTTTTTTCATTCTGACAGTTGTTCCTGTTTTGTCCATCGCGCAGGAACGAATTTCCCGCAACAGTGTATTTCAGATCACTGGTCTGATCGTGAGTGAAACTACTGGTGATTCAATCCCTT
>CAZLKP010000523.1:2044-2754 GCA_964560095.1 uncultured Bacteroidia bacterium | reverse complement strand
ATAGCATACATTACAGTAAAACTTAATTACATGGATCAATAGATGCACCCTTCAAGCCTCATATCCTCCAGAAACGTTATACCAACTTCGGAATAATCATCAGCTAAATTATCAGCATTATACTCTAGGTAAAACTTCAAAAGACCGAGCCATTTCGCCTCTAGCTTAAGCTTCACGCCCGGTTTTAACGCCCAACACAGTTTCAGGATTCGGATCTCTCTCCAACGTAACCCATCCGCACAAATCGGATAGACATTATCAATTGTTATATCTCCCCAATACCCAATCGAAGCCTCAAACTTTAAAGCTGGTAGGGCTTTCATCAGCCATTTATTATCAGCAAATAAAACACTAAGTTTATAAAAGACCACATCACCTCCCGGGAAGAATCCGAAAACCTTTTCGTTGGAAAGATCACTTAGAAACTTCTCCGGTTTTATTTCTGCAATCGCAGACAGGGACAATTGCGTCCCTAATTTTGTTTTGGCCTTAAAATTAATGCACGGAGGCTTTGCATAGCAACCCCCCGTTTCAAGAACACCTGCATAGTCAACTTTTCCAGCCACAGATACGTAAAGGCCAGTACAGGCGGAGAAAGCAGGGCCTAACTTTGGGCCGGCGCAAAGCGTCTTGTTCTCAATCTTAGCTTGAACGCTAAGGAGGAAAGAATACCTGTCATATTTAACCGTGCTGTTTACTTTAGGGCCGCA
>CAZLKP010000523.1:0-2034 GCA_964560095.1 uncultured Bacteroidia bacterium | reverse complement strand
GCAACCGCAGCACTCTATACATTCTTCTGCTTTAAACTTGAGAAACAACTCAATTTTGAGTTTTTCAAACCCAGATGCCTTCAACGCAGGTCCAGTTTTTGTTTCCCAATTAAATGAGAAGTTTTTAATTTCAGGCCATTTCTTTTCACAAGCTGGACTACTTGTCAAACCAAGCCAGTCCACATTCCGATGCGGAGCAGCCTCAGCATAAGAATAAATATCGAGGGCAGACGCCTCCCCATAAGGATCGGGGGTAAGAAACCGCATCAGGTCTGGATGAAAATCTCTGTTCACATTGTAAAGAAGGCCCGTGTCGGGATCGTGGAGCCGGTTAGAAATCCGCAACCGCGTGGACTGGTTGTTCTGCAAAGTCAAAGCCCTGCTCTTTCCATCGTATCGAGCCTGCCAAACAAGTGACCCGGCATCGTTCATCAAAGCTCGGGGAGCCTGCATTTTATCCAATGCAAAATAGAAAAAATCCTGCCCCCGCTTTACCCACAACGGACTCACTACATCTCCCCCGAGTGGCTGAGGGCGATATACGTAAGATTCAACTACTGACATATCGTTAGCAAGAATGGCGACGAGGCGGTGGGCATGATAGACGTAGTATTCTTTTTCACCATTTGGAAACTCCTTCCAGAGGCGCAACCCATTTGGTGTATACCCATATCTGGCAACGATAGCGCCATCCTTGAAAACCGCGGAAAGTTGATCACGAAGATTATAGTCATAAGTCCACTCAAAACCTCCCTCATCCACCCACCGGGACAAGTTCCCACGAGCATCATAGCCAAATCGATCCTGTCCATTCAGAGCAACCATGCGATGACCATTGGGCTCCAAATCAATCACCTGATTTTCGTTGCCCGATTGAAATCCGACAAGGGCATCAGCATCCGACCACTCAAGTCGCTCATCATCATTCGGGCTTCCCGCAGCAGTTACCTCAACCAAGCGTCCACGTTCATCGTTAACGAACTCAAAACGTCCTTGGGATCCGTCGTTTGCGATGTGATTAAAGCCCTGATACTCGTATCCTTCATTCCACACCGAGGAATTATCTGGCCGCACAGCCTCTACACTTTTAATACGCCCAAACGAGTCTGTTCTTTCGGTGAGTCGAACCCCTCCTCCAAACTCGACTGAATCGTCATAACGGCCATAGGTAAAAGCAGCGAACCCGCCTTGAGAATCGGAAATCGAGGCAACTCTGTAGGTCAGATCAAATCCCGGGCCTCGAATTCCGGTTATTTCATCAGTAGACCGATTCCAAGTGTAACTTATTTCCGAAACAACATTTCCATTGATCAGAACACTTTCTGAAAGCAGATATCCGTCGGGATCCACGATCAATTCTTGAGTAACACCATCACTTCCGATCACCTCCATCACTACTGCCCCATCTTGGCGAACCGTGAACGCCTGTGTTGCGCTATAGCCTATTGTTTGGTCGGTTCTGCGATATTGCTTCGTGACAGTCTGATTGACCTCGTCGAGTACCGTCTCAAATCGCGTTCCGTCAGGACGGACGATTGCGGATGCCTTATCATCGCTCCCTGTATACTCAAAAGAAGTAGTTCCTAACCCATTGCGAGTAACAGACCGAACGCGTCCACGTGCATCGTCGACCACGTCGACCTCATATCCGGTGCCCACGACAAGCAAACGATCAATATTCCCATTGGCGCTGTGAGAATACTCCAATGCACGCTCACTGGGAGTGCCGGGGGCTTCAACCGCCCGGACACCGTCTTGAATTATCTGCGAAGGAGACAGGCTCACGGAAATGCCGAGCCCGTTACGGAACCCGGTCATGCGACCATTGTTGGTTTCGACTGCCTCTTCAATCGTCTCCCCCGTATTGAGATCTGTCTTTAACACGGAAAGAATGACACCGTTTGCACCGTAGGTGTAGGTTTCGAGCAAGTCCCCAAGCCGACGGGACTGAATGCGTGTCAGGTCCCGCTGGATTAACGGGATTTTGGTGAAAGCATTCTGGGTGGGATTTGTGGTAGTCCAGCATGGCTTGAT
>CAZLKP010000522.1:0-2782 GCA_964560095.1 uncultured Bacteroidia bacterium | reverse complement strand
TCCCCCATTGGTGAGCTCGCAGTCGGGGTTACCTTCCATCTTGATGGGACGACCTTCGCGGGTTTTCACCAACACCGGCACACCCGCAGGTGTGGTCGTGGCATACCAGTTGGCAACTCCCGGAATGATATCATCCGGTTTGTTGACATATGGGATGGCTTTTTTGACCGGACCTTCTGCGCAGGCAGCGAGAGTAGCGGCAGTAATGCCGAAGCCCATAACCTTCATGAAGTCACGGCGGTTGGCAGTGGTACCCAAAGCGTCCTCAGCTTCGTCAGTGAGGAAATCTTCGACCGGCATCTCGGTCGGAAATTCATTCTGAGCTTCTTTTGCTTTCGCTAGGTATTCCGGCGTCTGCTTCCACTCGTCCAGGCCTTTCCAGTATTTCGGTTGGCTCATCTATGGTGAAGTTTCTAATGGTCAATGTTAAATCGGCAAAGAGTTAAACGTGCAAGGAGAAAATTGGTCGTTCCGCTCTCTCCTCTCACCTCTCTGTTCTTTCTTCTAATAATGACAGGCTGCACAGTTGAGACCGCCCATTTCTGCAACGGTTTTATCTGTGGGCTCACCAAGCACTTTTACTTTCTCCTCCCTATGGCAATTGATACACCAGCCCATCCCGAGGTCTGAGTACTGATAAACAACTTCCATTTCCTCTACAGGACCGTGGCAAGTCTGGCATTCCAGCCCACCGACAACCACGTGCTGGGAGTGATTGAAGTAGGCGTGATCGGGAAGGTTGTGAATTCTCACCCACTCAATGGCTTTCTCCTCATACCCCTCAATGTAGGAAGCGTCAACCGGATCCCAACCTATGGCATCGTAGATTTTCTGGATTTCGGGGGACACATAGGTTGGGTCAGCCACGTATTCGGGATCCTCATGACGAGCAGGAATCCCTTTGTGGCAGTTCATACAGATATTCACAGAAGGAATCCAAGCCGACTTGGACTTGGTAGTTCCGGTGTGGCAATACTTGCAGTCGATCTGGTATTCTCCGGAGTGAATGGCGTGCGAGAAAGCAATCGGCTGCTCGGGCATGTATCCCTGGTGCAGGCCGATGGTCCTTGCTTCGGCCACCCACTTGGCACTGCCGCCTACCAACACGAAGATCGTGATGGCCACGATGGCAAATTTATTTTGAAGAATGGCCTTGGTCTGAGCAAAGATGTCGGAAAAGCGAATGGGTTCTTTGTTCTCCTTGGCACGGACAGACGCTATTAGTGTGCCGGTGATAATCACCAGCAGGAGGGCGATCAGGACAAGAAGACCAACGAGTCCAAGAAGGGCATAGTAGATGGATGAGTCCATCACAGGCTCACCGCCGCCTACAGCCACTGGTGGTTCAGGTGGATTTTGAAGAATTTCCCATTCCTGGTTGACGTACGCCAGCACGTTATCAATGTCTGAATCAGACAGATAAGCGAAAGCAGACATGGCGGCTTTGTCGTATTCTTCCCAGAGCGCCACGGCTTTGGGATCGCCGGAGGCAATCATCCCGGGGGCATTCTTGATCCAGGCATACAACCATTCCTCATCACCGGCATATTTAGCGTTTACGCCTCCGAGGCCGGGACCGACAAGTTTACCCTGAATTTTGTGACAGGCGGCACAAGAGGACCAAATTTCCTTTCCTGCGGCTGGATCTCCCTCAGTGTAATCAGCAAAAGCTGCGGGGGAAACCAACGCAAACAGCAAGAGGAGGCTCAGTGCCATGCGAGTGTGCTGCAAAGCGGTGCGAAACATATACGAGTGCGTTGTTGGCGCGATAACAGTTCAAACAAATGAAGATTTCACCTCCAATAAATTGATTGGCAAATTAACACGACCCCGATTTACCTCAAAGTACCCCTATGGGAAGAATCCTGACATCCGTCTATATGGAATCAATCTAAATAAGCACCTCTTCGCACTCTACCTCCACACGATGTCGATCCGGCCTGGCCAGCTAAGTTCCTCTCCGACAGGGAAAAAAATCACTGAAAAAACCATAACAACTCATTGCCAATCAGGATTCTACAGCTGCAGGAGCATCGCAATAATACGGGTGAATGCAGATGCATTTCCATTCATTAATTTGAAAAAAGATCATATGTCATCCTGAATTAGTATCCAGGAGCAGCTACCCCCTTCACCATCAAGATGCTTTTTTTGTCACATCTTACACTGAATCGCGTACCACCCGCGCAGAAAGTCTCCGTAATTTTAATCTGATCAGTTGACAATTAGCCGAATTTAGTACAGGAAAGAATGAAATTGTACGACTCTATCATCATCGGCGGCGGGCCTATCGGCCTGGCTGTCGGCATTGAAGCCCAAAGGCATCATCTGGATACCTTGATTCTGGAAAAAGGCTGTCTGGTTAATTCCATTTACCACTACCCGACCAACATGACCTTTTTCTCCACTTCCGACAGGATCGAAATTGGTTCCGTGCCGTTTGTCTCCCATAACGTCAAGCCCACCAGGCGGGAAGCTCTGGAGTATTACCGTCGAGTGAGCAACAAATTTGACCTATCGGTCCACACCTATGAAAAGGTGTCGGAATTTGCCCGCAAAGGCAACTACTACGTGGTGCATTCCGACAAGGGTACCTATCAAACCCGAACCATTGTCGTAGCCACCGGCTTTTACGATCATCCCAACAAGATGAAAGTTCCCGGCGAAGACCTCGCCAAAGTAAAGCACTATTATGAAGATGCTCACCCCTTCGTTGGGCAGCGCGTGCTGGTGGTTGGTGCGGCCAACTCGGCCATCGACGTGGCGTTGGAAACCTGGCGGG
>CAZLKP010000521.1:0-2823 GCA_964560095.1 uncultured Bacteroidia bacterium | reverse complement strand
ACCTGCAGTTAAAAACTGGTTCATAACAGCATCTATGAATTTAGCAGAATGAACGCCCAAGGACGGTCATGAAGATCGCTCAGGGGGCCGAATAATTCAAATTCGGACAATTTCTTAACACGATGGCTAAACGAATCCGCGTTTCCGATTCTCCGCGCATTTCTCTATTTTTGAATGATAACCCGGTAATAAATCAGGCAGACGACAACTCCGAATCTGCTGATGGCCGGGCAGGTCTCTCAACATTGTCAGCTAATTCGGACATGGGTGTTGTCATTTCTGTGGCGAATCATAAAGGAGGGGTGGGAAAAACCACAACCACGGTCAACCTAGGCGCTGCGCTCGCCAAAATTGGCATGAAGGTGCTCATGGTGGATCTCGACCCCCAGGCCAATGCCACAACCTCTCTGGGCCTCAAAAAACCAGAGAAATCGCTGTTTCAGGTGCTGATGTTCAATGATGATATCCGCACTGTGATTCACGGAGGGCAGGATTTCGATCTGGTGCCTTCGTCCGTGCATGTGGCAGGATTTGAGAAAAACAACGAAGTTGGCAAAGAATTTATCCTCCAGGAGGCTTTTGAGCCGGTGAGGGATCACTACGATTTCATCCTGGTGGATTGTCCGCCTTCGTTGGGAGCGCTCACCATTTCAGCCCTCACGGCCAGCGATTATGCTGTTATTCCCTTACAGTCGGAGTTTTTGTCTCTGCAGGGTATGACGGACTTTATCAAAGTGCTCCGCACGGTCAAAACCCGCATGAACAAAAATCTCGATCTGCTTGGGATCGTGGTCACGCAGTTTGATCACCGCAAGGTTTTGCATCGCGATATTTACGAGCATGCGCTCCAGTCATATGGAGAAGCTATGTTTGAAACCATGATCCGGGGGAATGTAGCCCTGGCAGAGTCTCAGAGTCTCGGGCAACATATCTTCGAATATGACGAGACCTGTCACGGAGCCACCGATTACCTCAACCTCGCCAACGAAATTCTCAAACGCCTCAATATTCAGGTTCCGGCCTGATGATTCAATGGTCCGGCATGCCGGATAAGCTATGGCAAAAAGCTTCTTAGATACCCTGGACGACGGTGTGGATGATCAGTTTCTCTCTGATCTGATCCCCGACACGCGCAAGCCCCGACAGGCTTCCGCCAAGAAGCCTGCAGCCACAGCTTCCAGCAGAAAAGCCAGCCGCTCCAGAAAAAAGAGCTTCCTCCAAACCATTGAACAAAATATTTCTGAGCGTACTCCTAAGCGGGTGCAGGATAACTCTCCGGACAAATCCCGCAAGAAGAGCTTTCTCGAAACCATCGAAGAAGCCTACGACCAGTCTGCTTTTGACGATCTCATCCCCGACCGCAATTGGTCCAGAAAATCCAGCCAGGATTTTACCGACGATCACACGCTGGAACGCAAATTTGGCTCTATTCTCACCCCGGAAGTGCTGAAACGCGTCAAGGAGATTGCAGCGGCTAAAGGTATTGGTGTAGAAGATGTGATCCGGCGGGCGCTGGAGTTGTATGTGCAGAAGGAAGGGTGATGCGATCCTGTCACCCACAAAAGCAAAACGCCACAGCGACAAATCACTGTGGCGTTTTCATCTGGTAAGGGGTTAAGAGTTCGACACTACCAAAGCTGGTTGGCCATTTCCATGGGGGAGATAGAGGTGTCGTTGACAGAAGCATCTCTTGTGTCAGCAACTGAGCCATTTTTAGGCTCACTCCAGACACCAAGGATGGTTGCCAAGAAGAATGCTGACCAGATCAGGAATAGGAGAATTTCAAAAAACAACTGCATGGATGATAAAAGATCTTGAAAAAATGTCGTTTTCAAGTACGACGAATTTCTTTTACAAATAACAGGCAAATCTTACGCTGTATCAACCCCAAACATGTAGCCAATGGCACCGTTCAGGCGGCAATCCTGGCACAGACCTTCGTATTTGGGCAAATCATACCTTTCAGTTCTTATTATTTTCAAAAAACGGAACCAGTGACTTATGTCACGGGGCAAAAGAATCAGGCTGCCTTCCGGCGGAAAGCAGCCTGATTCTTTGCGAAAACGAAGAGATATTTACAACTCAACAACCCAGCCGTGGACATTGTCATCCATTCCGTATTTGATTCGTTCCAGTTTGTCTCCCAACCAGGGACCAATCGTTCTATCGGCGAGATCCGGCAAAACCATATCCTCACCGGAAAATCCAATTTTGGCAATGTGGGAAATGGTCGCAGCCGTGCCAGCACCGAAGGCCTCCTGCAAGCGCCCTTCGTTGTGGGCCGCTTGCACCTCGTAAATGGAGATTGGGCGTTCTTCCACCACATATCCCGACTCTCTCAACACCTGGATAGCGCTGTTTCTGGTGATTCCTTCCAGAATGGTGCCGCTGAGAGAGGGGGTAATCACCTTGTCATCCATGACGAAGAAGATATTCATTGTGCCGCATTCTTCTACATACCGATGCTCTTTGGCATCAAGCCAAAGCACGTTGTTGTAGCCCTGAGATTTGGCCAGCTTGTCAGGGAGTAGGGCACCAGCGTAATTTCCTGCTGCTTTGGCATTGCCCGTACCACCAATCGCGGCCCGCACAAAATCCTTGGAAGCCAGCAGGCTCACCGGCTCGGTGTAGTAGGGGCCTACGGGGCAAGTGAAAATGGTAAATATGTAGTCTTCGGAAGCCTTGACGCCGATAAACTCATCGACGGCGAAATACAGCGGGCGGATATACAGAGATCCTTGTTCTTTAGTGGGGATCCAGTTTTGATCCAGGCGAATTAGCTCCATGAGGCCATCCATGAACACTTCTTTTGGAATCGGGGGC
>CAZLKP010000520.1:0-2823 GCA_964560095.1 uncultured Bacteroidia bacterium | reverse complement strand
GCCTTCAATTCGTAGGCGGAAAGCCCGTTCTCGATGAATTCCTTTTTCTCCTCCTCGTCATGGACATCGGGAAAGAATGGTTTGTAACCTAGAGGCTGGCAGATCGTGTTGGCTGCCGTGAATCCGCAGAAAACATTCTGCTCGGCGCGATTCTCGAAAAACCATTGTGTTTCTATGGCGGCATTGAGCTTTGCCTTGGCCATGCGCGAGAGATCCCGGCCCTTCAGTTCCCCGATGAGGAGGGCCGTCTTTTCCTTCATTCCGAGCCTGGACCGAATGTCCAAAAGCTTCCCAGCAACCTCATCGGCCAAAACAGAGATTTCCCTGCTATTGGAGCTTTTTGTTTCCGCCCAGACTCGACTGTATTCCTCTTCCGCCTTGACGAACCATCCATGCCTGTATAGCCCGTCAGCATATTCAAGGGATAAGCTTTCCCTGCCAGCCAACTCTTCGTTTCCAACTATTAATTCACCCAATACCTTTACGGCTTCCGCATCGTTTATTCCTCCAGATTCCGAATAGCTTTTGACCACCTCATTGATTATCCGTGTATCGGAGGCCGTAACTTCTTCCTTCTCCTTCACCCTCAGAGTCCTCGAAAGGGCTCGAGACTGGTTGATTTCGGCTATCGACAGCTCCTCCGAGGATAGGGTGAATTCATGGATTTGCGCGGAGGGCGCTTCTCTATCTCGCTTTTGCAAGGGCTGAAGCAGCTTTGTCCTTACAGGCGCCGGCGGGCTCCAGTTCTCCTTCATCGCATCCTCGATGCCTTCCTGGCGACCGACAAGGTCTGGGTCCACTGCATAAAGCAATTGGGGCTGCCCAAAAAAGAACTGCGTTCCCACGAGAAAAAGAGAGGTGACTCTCTGCCAAATGGGCAGGATATGGGTGTTGCTTGCGTTCATGGATAAATTCTTCTGTCTAGATCTTCACCGCCCCTTTGGGCCTGCGCAGGACGATTGCGGGAGGAGTAGTATCGGATGGATTGCTAGAACTAGCTACATGCAAATTCGGATCAAGAGGAAAATCGTCTAAATTATCCGCCACACCATCCCCGTCCGTATCTGCCAGCAAGTCGCTCGTCCCTAGTAGCGCTTCGGCCTGGAAAGACAGCCCATCCCCGTCCAAGTCTGTTCCCAGGGGATCCAGCCCGAGATAGTAGGTTATTCCGTCGCCTATGCCGTCTCCGTTTGTATCAAAAATTTCAGGATCAGTGCCTATGGATAGTTCAAACAATGTGGAAAGGCCGTCGCCATCAAAATCACCAGTTCCAAAACTGCCCGGATCAAGAGGGTCCGTTTCTTCGATCGCTTCAAAACCATCCTTGTAGCCGTCTTTGTCTGAATCACTGTCGTTGGGATCGGTTCCCAATTCATATTCCCCTAAATTCGTCAGATAGTCATTGTCTCCGTCACCTAGCCCATCGGAATTCAAATTGCCAAAATGCTCTAACTCCCAGGCATCCGCCAAGCCATCTACATCACTGTCTACGAATTGATCGGAACCAATATCGTATTGGGGGCCAGTCCGAACTTCCGAATCCATTTCAATGGCAAGATAATCGCTGTCTCCAACAGCCATCCCGCGAGCGACTGAATTCTCTGTCAGCCTCCCGTACTTGGTAAGTTTTGGGTTTGCTTTCAGAGCACCATATTCGCCTTTAAAAATTATGCTATTCTCGGTGGATATGTTGGAAGGAATAGTTTCATGGTCATAGATCGAATATAGGCTCCTCCCTTCATAATCCCACAGAATGCTATTGCTAATAATCACTTCCCCTTGACCAGTCCCTTTAGTAAGGAAAATTGAGTTTCCTTGATTGAGACCCCCTGTAGTGCCATTGCCAATAAATGTGGAAAAGACGATTTTTAGTTTGTCATACCCATTTATTTTTACTGCACCGCCCATACTACTTGCTGAGTTACTTATGAACCGACTATTCGTGATAAAGGTAACGTCTCCTTGTGAGTAGAAAGCCCCTCCTTCAGTAGAGCTGCAATTCAGAAAAGTGAAACCATTTACAACAACATTTTGGAATAGATACATGCCTCTTCGAGAATTCTCGCCATTGATTATTGTTCGTTGAGCCCCATGCACTGATTTAAACAAGATCACAGGTTTCGTTGAAGAGTAATTAACCAGCTCTTTAAATTCCACCCTAGACAGAACTTGCTGCCCTGAGTCATCGATGAATGCGTCAACCTCAATAATCGCGTAGTCATCATCACTAGAAAGGAGCGAATTAACCGCTGCTTGAATGGTCGTGTAGTCACCGAGGCCACCTTTGCTAACTCTCAAAAATTTTGGAGAACCTGCAACTTGATCCGAATAGTCGGGAAAGGACCCAGCGGAATCCGGATTTCTCTGATGTTCGATCTCCCACCGATTGGGGAATCCATCTCCATCCAGATCGTCGAATGAATTGTCTTCCAAAGGGGAGTAATTCTTTTGATACTCGAATAGGTTGGTAAACTCATCTCCGTCGAAGTCTTCAGTAGGCAAAACGTGCTCTATGGCAGTTATGGAATCGCTTAAATTCGCATCGATAATCTGCCATTCCCACCAATCCGGCAAGCCATCACCGACGCCGCCGTTGTCCTCATCGCCATCCAGATCGAAGCTGAATACGCTTTTCAACTGGCCAATGTTCACCGGAGCATAATTGACGTCATCGGTTGTGGAGGATGTCCATGGGTAGCCTGTCGCTGAATCCCGATTGAATGGAGGGCTAGAGGTTGTATAGCCCATTTCATTTAAAATATCATAAAATGGCCGAGCCACGGCTTTGAGCTGGCCTATGTTCGCGGGGGAGTAGTTTACGGC
>CAZLKP010000519.1:0-2827 GCA_964560095.1 uncultured Bacteroidia bacterium | reverse complement strand
TGTATGGCCAGAAGGTTGTGGTAGCAGCGGAAGTAATGGTAATTCCGCGCTCCTGCTCCTGCTCCATCCAGTCCATGGTCGCAGCACCATCGTGCACTTCACCAATTTTGTGAACAATCCCTGTATAATACAGGACACGCTCGGTGGTGGTGGTTTTACCAGCATCAATGTGGGCACTGATGCCAATATTTCTTGTATCTTCTAAGGGCACCTTTTTCATCGTGAATAGCTGTTGTGACTACTGAAACTCCTATGAAGAAAAAATTGACTAGAACCGGAAATGAGAAAATGCTTTGTTGGCGTCGGCCATACGGTGGGTATCCTCCTTCTTTTTGACAGCCCCTCCTTCTCCTTTGGCAGCGGCCACCAATTCGGCGGCAAGCTTATCTTTCATAGACTTACCATTTCTGGACTTGGAATAGCGGATAATCCAGCGAATACCAAGACCTTCTTTACGCCTGGCATTCACTTCCGTGGGAACTTGGAAGGTAGAACCACCAACACGACGCGACTTCACCTCAACTTCTGGGGAGGCATTTTTTAGGGCAGCTTGAAATACCTCAACACCAGACTCTTCTCCTTTGGCCTCAATGATATCCATTGCTCCGTAGAAAATCGCGAAGGCGGTGCTTTTTTTGCCATCAACCATGAGGTTGTTGACAAACTTGGTTACCAAGGTATTTTGATAACGCGGGTCAGCATGAGGCGCTCTATTTCTTGCTCTTGTCTTTCTCATGACAATGAGGATTAATTCAGATTAATTATTTGCCGGACTTAGGTCTTCTGGCTCCGTATTTAGAACGACCCTGCATTCTTCCCTCCACACCTGCGGTATCAAGGGCTCCACGGACGATGTGGTAGCGGACACCGGGAAGGTCTTTCACCCTTCCACCCCGCACGAGCACAATGGAGTGTTCTTGCAGGTTGTGACCTTCTCCACCAATGTAGGCATTCACTTCTTTGCCATGAGTGAGTCGTACACGGGCTACCTTTCGAAGCGCAGAGTTTGGCTTCTTTGGGGTAGTGGTGTACACACGAAGACAAACGCCCCGACGTTGGGGACAACTGTCAAGCGCAGGAGATTTACTCTTCTCCTTCTTGACTTCTCGACCTTTTCTTACCAGTTGCTGTATCGTAGGCATAGTATGCGGTTTGCAAAAGCGGCTGCAAAGGTACTGATTTCTTCTGAGTTACCTAACCACCAAATACAAAAATGACAGGAGGCTGAAAATTGAGTTCACAAACATACAGCTACCTGTCCAGTTTCTCGGTCAACAACCAAGTCAGATACAAGAGGCAAGTATATTGCAATTCTACGCCGGGCGCAGATCTTGTATCT
This sequence comes from uncultured Bacteroidia bacterium, assembly GCA_964560095.1. Taxonomy (GTDB): domain Bacteria; phylum Bacteroidota; class Bacteroidia; order J057; family J057; genus JANQTF01. The sequence continues at coordinate 1,488 of CAZLKP010000519.1, read as the reverse complement.
CTACTCACTTGTCCCTCCGGGATACCTGCCACGCAGGGCTTTCAGGCATTGCCATGAAGGTGTACTCTTCATTCAGACAGGACAGAAATCGTGTTCCTTTTCTGAATGGGCTCGCAAGTTACACACACTTTTTGCATTTACCAAAGCGGGGTGAGGAAAAGTTGGGTTGTCATGAGATCAGAGAATTTGTTCCATGTTTGCAAAAACATCCTCGTGTCCGGTCCCACAGCCGTCCGGTTTAAAGGAAAATAACTTGTACTTCTGTGTTTCCCTCCGGACTGGGAAGCGTGCTCCATCCTCACAAATATCCCCTTCCCCGGGTAATTGATCCGCCTACTCTGACGGCAATACCCAGTCCCTCTGTTCTCCGGTTTCTTTGTTCCCCCCTTATTTCTGCTCCGCCTCGACGCAACCCCACGCTGCAGGAAGATGATTTCTCTGGTCCTCTCTGTTCATCCAACCTCCGATCAGGGCTGATTACTTTCCTGCATCGCCGACGTAGGTGGATGGAGTCAGGGACTTCAATTCTGACTTAATGATCTCCGGGATATCCAGGCCATCGATAAACCTAGCCAGCGATTCTTGTGTGATAGCTGTATTACCCCGGGTGAGATCCCGCAACGCTTCGTAGGGTTTGGGAAATCCTTCCCGCCTCAGAATTGTCTGGATGGCCTCTGCCAGCACTGCCCATTGCTGATCGAGATCAGCAGCAATGGCCGCTTCGTTGACCAGGAGCTTGTTCAGCCCTTTGATGATGGAATGAAAGGCCAGATACTGATAGCCCACGGCCACGCCTACATTCCGCAAAATGGTACTATCGGTGAGATCCCGCTGCAGACGGGAAACCGGGAGTTTACGACTGATGTACTCCAGAAGGGCTGTGGACAGGCCGAGGTTCCCTTCGGCATTTTCAAAATCAATGGGATTGACCTTGTGGGGCATCGCCGATGACCCGACCTCGCCGGCTTTCACTTTCTGGCGGAAGTACTCCTGCGATACATACAGCCATACATCCTGGCACAAGTCTATCAGGATGCTATTGATTCTTTTGAGGCAGTCAAAAATTCTTGCTAGTCCATCGTAATGATCAATCTGGGTGGTGGGCCAGGAGCGGCTCAGGCCCAGAACATCGCCGACGAATTCGTCCGCAAACTGCTGCCAGTGCACATCCGGGTAGGCCGCATAGTGTGCATTCAGGTTGCCGGTGGCCCCTCCGAATTTTCCCGGGAATGGCATCTCTGCCAATTCCTCCATTTGCTTGTCGAGCTGTTTGAAATCTTCCAGTACATTTTCCCCCTGCTGATAGCTGGCGAGCTGTTGTACTTTGTTATCGATCTGTTGCTCGTAGTACTGGGCCATTTCGACGTAATCCGGTGCGATTTCCTCAATGGCGAGCGCGGCGTCCTTAGCGGCGGTAGCGCTCAGGTAATGCCCGGCGGCGGCTCCGGTGACCAGGAGCAGCAGTACGGCGGCGGCCACGCGAAGGCC
>CAZLKP010000518.1:0-2835 GCA_964560095.1 uncultured Bacteroidia bacterium | reverse complement strand
TTTTTTAATAGATTTCCTAATTCAGCGGTATTGAAGCAGCATAATCACCTGAAATGATCACTCCCTGTGGACAAATTCGCCTGGCCATGCGCACCGGCATACTGGTGCGCACGCCAAAGCGCCGGGCCTCATAGCTACAGGCCGCCACAACTCCTCTGTCACCTGTGCCACCCACCATCAGTGGCATGCCAACCAGCCGACTGTCTTTCAGCCGCTCCACAGACACAAAGAAGGTGTCCATATCCATATGCAGCACGTGCCGATCTGGCTGTTGGCCGGAGAGTGTTCGTATTGAAATACCCATATGTCCGATGTTGGGGGTGACCTGATGCGGGTAAAAGCATCAGGTAATACTCAAATAAAATTAGCAAAACACCCAGATATAAGCTAACAATTTCACCAAAAACTAATATTATTACTTTTTATCTACAACTAACAAGAAATGCAGGGAAAAAACGTTCAAATTACCATGTTGCAACAATGCCATGTGACACAAACGTCGTGATATCGTCTTAATTTAGATACAGCCACGCAGGCTATACGCAGAAAACAGAAAAGAATATGAAACACTTGTTAACGATTCTCTCACTTGCATGCATGCTCAGCCTTCAGGCCCAGACCAGTCTTCCCGAAGCCATTGTCGAAGACATTAATGGGGTGAGAATCAATACAAACGAATTCAGCAACGACGGTGCCCCCATCATCATCAGTTTTTGGGCTACCTGGTGCAAGCCCTGTTTGAAAGAGCTGGCTGCGATCGAAGAGGTATATCCGGATTGGAATGATGAAACCGGAGTAAAGCTGATTGCCATCTCTGTGGACGACAGCAGAAGCGCCCCCAGGGTCCGAAGCTTTGTGCTCGGAAGTGGCTGGGAATACGAGGTTTATCTGGACAAAAATGGAGATTTTAAACGGGCCATGAATGTGGTCAATATCCCGCACACATTCCTGCTGGATGGAGAGGGCAACATTGTGTATCAGCACACTTCTTATGCACCAGGTGACGAAGAAGATTTGTATGAAAAAATTCTGGAACTGGCAGATTAGCGCCGTTGCGGCGAATCGCATCCAGAGCACGACAAACGACACCCCTTCTACGACAAGCCGCAATATTGCCGACTGGCAGCATTGCGGCCTTTTCTCAGCTGTCTATGAATCAAAACATCAGATACTAATTTTTAATTAGTATTACTTTCGGCATAACAATTTGCCACCCGTATGTTTCCCAATTCCATCATGAACTGGTCAAAGATTTCTTTCAGTATCGCTGCCGGCATGCTCCTGGTGCTCAGCGCAGCCAGGGCACAGCAGCGGATCACCATCCAGATAGACAAGCACTCTTCTGCGGGTAACTCCACATTCGATACCACGTTTGTTGCGCCGAAAAGCTTTGATCTAGATACCTGGCTCGAACAAACCAAACTCCACCACACAACCCCCGGAGAATCGGTGTCAACAACCGTAATTATCAGTGATGAAGCAGATCAGGAAGCATCAGCTGATATTTTCAGACCACAAGAAGAGAGCCGCGAACGCGGTATGATGGGCGTCTATCTGGATGATTCAGAGTACTACACTGATGGGGTGCTGGTAAAATCCATCATAGGAGGTGGCGCAGCCGACCAAGCAGGCCTGAAAGCCGGGGATGTGATCACAGAAATGAACGGAAACGTGGTCAACAGCTATGACGATCTGGTGAAAGCCAAAAGAGGACTATATGCTGGCGACGACATGCCGCTTACCTATAAACGCGATGAGGAACAACACGCGGTCGTGCTGACACTGACCGGACGAAAACCGATGAAAGAGGAGGAAGTCCGTACCCATTCGCCAAAAGCGTTTCTGGGCGTCTATACCGAAGACCTCACAGCAAGTCTCGCCAGAGAACTGGACCTGGAAGATCTTCGGGGCGTGTATCTGAAGGGCGTGGTGGAACAAAGTGCTGCAGACGCTGCAGGTCTTCAACAACGGGATGTTATTATCATCATGAACGGACGTGAGGTGCAGGCTGCCTGGGAACTGAGCGAAGTACTCCGGGAGCTAGCCCCCGGAGACCAATTACCCATTACTTACATCCGGAACGGGGCAAAAAAAGAAACAACGGCCACGCTTGCTGAACGCCACTCCCCCAGCCCGCGGGTAGAGCAACGCCCCCGACGAATCCTGATAGAAGAAACACGGGCATTCCTTGGCGTTACCCTGCAAACAGACAGCGATGCGCCGGGCGTCCCGGTAGTTAGTACCGCCGAGGGCTCAGCAGCTGAAAAAGCCGGACTCCAAAACGGGGATATCATCATAAAAGTTGATGGAAAACGGACAGAAAACTACGACAGCCTCGCCTCGATGATGCGACAATTATCCCCCGACGAAACCGTTCGGATTGTCTTTCTTAGAGATGAACGGAGACGAAGAACCAAAGCAACCCTGGGCTACCGAAGGACCACCACCTGGATGCGATTGGATGGACAACAGCACCTGGACCCCAACCACCTGATCGACGAGGTGCGCGATCGGAATCGCCGGGAGGGCGACCAACTGGTACGATGGATGGAGAGTCCCAATCTAAGAATGGAATTCTTCGAATTTTACCCCAATCCCAACAGCGGTGTGTTTACCATCAATTTTGAGCTTGAAAGAAATGTGTCGCAAGGTGATCCGCTTTTGCGCCCGCCAAAATCACCGAGAATCAAATCTGGAGTTTATCAATACCTTGATGGCCCTGGATGATCTCCCGATTTCCGTGCGTCTCTACTTGAGGTTCATCGAGAGCGGCTTTAACATCTGGGCCAAGTATTATTGTTGAGTCCTGCGTTGTGTTAATTGTTAGTTATTATA
>CAZLKP010000517.1:0-2837 GCA_964560095.1 uncultured Bacteroidia bacterium | reverse complement strand
CACCCCCGTGAAAATGGCAGAGATTAATTTCCTCACGACGGGAAAAATACCATCCCAACATCTGCAGAAACCCCCACCACTTTCGATTACGCTTTTCCGAATCAAACGGGAATGACCAAACCTCAAAACCTTCGTGCTCGCTTCCACCTTTCCAGCATCCATCGCGGTCATGAACCACCCAGATTACCTTGACTCCTCGATCCCGGAGCGACTGAGCCAGTCTGTAGGCCGAAAATGTCGCCCCCCTCGGATAAGGGAAAAATGCGGAAATTTGAAAAACTACTGTCATCGTATCAATGGAATCGCCCTGTTGATCAATCAGGCCCAATCATCACTTGCCTCGTATCCCAACGTGGTCAACAGATCACCAGCGACCTCCTTGAAGCGATTGACGTGAGCATCTGTGAAATAGTTGCGCCAATCTCCTACTTTCCCGGAGCGATAATGCGATTTCCCCTCTTTGTTTTTCTGCTTCGCCTTATTGGCAAAGCTTCTTTTTTCCAGCAGCTTGTCAACCAGGCTCTCAGAAACGTCCAGCTGCAAAAATGCCAGAAGCTCCAAAAATTGCCCCCGCTGCTCCGGCCCGAAAAAGTCTTCAAATTTGATAATCCGGATATCCGGATGCTTCACTTCCGCCCACCCCCGCAGCGGCTCGAAAAAATTCCAGTCCATATTTTCGATCCGGGCCATAATTCCAGACTCCTGATCCATGCAGTTCAATCGATAGCGCCATTCCGCATAGTATTCATTCTGGATCGGATGGGTATCCTTGAGGGAAAAATAATCCGAAACCACCAGATCACGCGGATCGCGGATGACGTAAAAAGCCCGAAATGGTCGATTCCTATAGCTTTCGAGGAAATCGGATGCCCGGATGTAGAGCGGGGAAACGATGGTGCCATCTGGAATCGCCTGCAGCGACTCCCTCCAATTGTTCTGCCGGGGAATCTTGTTTCCTCCTGTGATGTGCAACATGCGAATTTCCCCCTGACTCGCCACATCCATAAGCGTTCGCATGAACCATTGCGTCGCCGTCTTCTGCAAGCAGCAGTGAAAGACATTGAAATTCCTTCTTCGGCTTAGGTAGCGCCACCCGTTTTGTAATTTGAATTTCAGAAACATATTTTATCTTTTCCTTTCCAAATGCCCGCCCCACAACCTGTTCAAATACTTCGTATAATCACCCCGTGCCTTTTCAGCAAGGTGATAAGATGTATTGTAGAATTCCTCCTTGGAATACAGCGAGCCTTGAGGTTTGCCCAAAACAGTCAGGCCTTGGACTGTGCGCAATTCGTAATCCACACGCTCCAGAAAATCCGAATACTCGAAACCGTCACGTTGCGGAATGGGGGGGAAGACCCAGCATATTCCCGCTCCCCGCTGGCGGATAAGCTGTGCTCGCTGTTCAAGATATCTCATAGCTTCACGGTCAATCTCGATCGAATCTGATTGAATCGCACGATGCTTTCCGATTCCAGGCGATTTTTTCCCCAGGTGGCTGATCAAATCACCCTGCTTGTTGAATCCCGACCGGTTCATGGTCTCCTCTCCTGGATCCTCCACATTAACACCGCCTCCCGACTCCAACAGCCATTTCCGGATACGTTGCTTAATGCGTCCGGGCAGGTTGCGGGCAAGTGAAACCCATTGCTCGGGGCTGCTGAATTCCATTACCAGTCCGGGCTCCGCCCGCACCAGCCGTATCAGTCCTGTCTCCCCATTCAATATCCCGGTGAGATGCGGATACTCCCCTACAATCAGCAACTGATCTCCCTGTCCCAGATGAGGAACCACCTCATCCAGCATCAGCCTCAACCCGATCCCGGCATGCATCCCCATATTGACCACCGGCATCCCAAAGGCTTGCTCGATCATCTGACTGTCCACCGACATTGCCACCGATGATCCACCCACCAGCACGATCTTCGGAGAACCCAGCGATTCCAGCCGCCCCACCTTGGCCGCATGGCCTTTCATGTAGTCATCGGCGGGGGGCCAGAAAAACAGTGCCGCCAGGCTGATGCACGCCAGCAGCAGGATCAACACTCCTTTGACCAGCAGCGAAACAACTCCCTTATTAGCGATCATGTCGGCTGTCAAAACTGAAAGTAAATAAATTGCTGCTTGGTGGCGAATTCACCCAGCAGTAACACTCCCATCACCAATGCGTAATAGACCGCCCATCGGATCGGCCAGGCCTGCCTCGCCAGCATCGGCCGGAACGCTGTCTTCCTCTGGATTAGGTGCACTCCTTCCAAAACCAGGATGGCCAGAAGCGCGATCCCGATTTCAATCCGGGGCAGGCCGTATTCCCCCAACATCCCCAACTGGCCAAACTCGATCCCGCCCAGTGACCGGATCAAGATCCAGGCGTCCCCAATGCTGTTGGCGCGAAAAAATATCCAGGCAAAGCAGACCAGATGAAAGGTCAGGACAATCTGCAGCAGACGCCTGAACCGGGGAAGTCGCGTGAAGCCTGTCCACTCCGCCATCCGCTCCCGCCAGGGTGCCAGCAGGATGCCAAATACCATGTAACTTCCATGCAAACCTCCCCAGACCAGGAAGGTCCAATTCGCCCCGTGCCAAAGGCCGCTGATCAGAAAGACCAGCATCAGGTTCAGGTGCCAACGCCACTTTGGTACCCGGTTGCCTCCCAAGGGAATATACAGATAATCCCGGAACCAGGTGGATAGCGAAATATGCCAACGCTGCCAGAATTCGCTGATCGAAGTGGCAAAGTAGGGCCTCTTGAAATTGGTCATCAGCCGGTAACCCATGACCTGGGCCGACCCAATGGCAATGTCTGAATAGCCGGAAAAGTCGCAGTAAATCTGGAA
>CAZLKP010000516.1:0-2840 GCA_964560095.1 uncultured Bacteroidia bacterium | reverse complement strand
GTCGAACTGTGCGCCTTCCACGATATCCACCGGACGGCGGCCATCATTGATGGTGAAAGAAAACATTGCCGGGACTTCCAGAGGGCCTTCTCGGGAAATGAGCGGCATCTGACTCATCAGGAACTCACTCGTTCGAAACAGCTCCTTGACTTGCATCGAGAGCTGCTCAGCTTCTGTTTCAAATGCCCCCATCGGGATCAGAACCTCCGTTCCTTTTGGGGTAATGACCCGATAAGATTTATCTGGCTGAATGGGAAATTCGGCGTAGTCGCAATAAATGGTATCGATGAGACTGGCAGGGTCGATGGTGACCACAGGGACAGCTATGCTTTCTGTGGTGTCCACAGGTGGCTCGGGCAGGGGAGCCCTTTCGTCTGTGTAGAGAACGGCAATATCCACCCGGCGGTTCATCTCCCGGCCGCGATAGGTAGTATTGTTGGCAGCAGGCTTGGTCGTGCCGAGACCTTCATAGACGATCCGCTCCATATTCACACCCAGTCCGATCAGATAGACCGCCACTTCCCGTGCACGGTTCTCCGAGAGCTTGATGTTGTATTCGTCTGTACCACTGCTGTCTGTGTGACCAAAAATCTCAACATAGTAGTTGGGATAGTCCAGAAACTGCGCAGCCAGCGTGTCCAGAATGCTTGTCGCTTCCTCGGTGAGCTTATAGCGATCAAAGCCAAAATAGACTGTGTCAATCGCAAAATTCTGAGCCGAAAGAGGCAGGGAGACCGAAAAAAACAGAAACCAAAGATAAAATTTCTTCATGGCAAGGATATAACACCAGGGAACCAATTCACACAGCCGAATATAGGGAAATTTCGAATTTGCCGGAATGTTTTGCGGTTGGTGTTTTCTGTCATGCCCGGTGAGGAAGGATAGTCCAGCCGTTCCCGGTACTACTTTGTCACTTTGGTTTGGATCTATCAAGGTCCGCTTTCCTTTGCTTGTGCCTGGCTTGGATGAGTTCCCAGACCTCATCGGGATCATCGACTTTTCTTTCGAGGGGTAGTGCCATGAAAAGCTTGATATTCGGGCAGGAAAGCAATGGAATCTCTTGGTGCTATCTGATTCTTGGCCCAAGCAGAAAAGTAGGGCCATGATGGAGAGCGCGATATTATGATGATACCAAGAGGGTAACGTCCAACTGCCGCTCGGCAGCTGCGACGGTGCTTCTTGCCCTCGGAGATCAAAAGAGCCTCATAATGAGGAAAAATATCGGGCAGAAATCATCCGACAGAAAGCAGCAATCAATTTATCTTCGATTATGAGCTCTAAGAAGGGGGATGTAGATTTTTCTCGATATAAACCTACGTTTAAAGCTCTTATTTGTTGATAATCAACGATTCTTATCCCAAACTCACGTTAAATACGAAAAAAATTATCCAGATTAGAGATACCTTAAAATGATCAGGGACCAGCACACCTTGTGTGCCGATCCCTTGATTCCCCCATTGATCCTAATTGGTAACCACGACGAGATACTTGGATACTTTCCAGAATTTCTCCGGATTCAGAATCTCGAGGCTGGTTATTCTGTTTTCTTCTTCATGGAGCTTGTAAGCGTCGCTGGGGTGGTAAGTCACGACACGTACTTTCCGCTCTTCGTCGAAGACAATTTCGTCGGTTTTTGTAATATCAATCTGTGTGAAAGCATCTTGGTTGAAGTCCGAGCGAAGTACCTTGGATCCTCCAATTCCGATAAAACCACCTTCTGTGGTGATAACATTGGACTCTTTCAAGTCTCTGGCGGAGCCGGTTACATAGAATCCGGTGTTCAACGCTTCATCCTGTATGTCAATCAATCCAGATTGATCTTCAATGGTGCTGTCTTGTGCCGAAAGTCGCATTTGCTGATTGGAAGTTAAGTAAACGAGCTGCTCACGGGCCTGACTCATGGTATCGAGCCTACGATTAAGCGATTCGGCAGTAAAGTTCATCTCTTCAAGATTGGTCTTCAGGACAGCAATCTGCTCATCTTTCTCTACAAGTTGCGCTTCCAATCTGGAAATCAGTCGTCTCAGTTGAGACTGATCCCCATCAGTGCGATCCAGTCTGCTATTCAGATCATTAATGATTTGTTGGTTTTGAAGGAGAAGATCGTTGATGGCTGATATGTCATTCAAAATCTTTTCCTTGTTGTCATTCTGTGATTCAGTATCCATGGATTCTTCACTGATCACACTTTCCCGCTCCTTAATGGTTTCCAAATTTTCCTCAAAAATATTGAACGCACTCAAATAGTCATTGATTAGTGAATCCTGGGATGCCTGAGACGTCCGCAACATTTGATTCTGCTTTTCAAGTCTTTCTACTTCATCAGCATTACAAGCGCTGAGAAATATAAGGCTTGTGAGAATGAATATGTTCAGGGTTGCTTTCATCATCTATTTGGTTTTGGCACCCACATCAATGTGTTTGTGATGCTGTTACGCCATTGAGGGGGCAAACCCTGTTCCCGGACATGTGCCAATCGGTAATAATTTGATTTTCAGTTACTTGTTGTTTGTGCCAATGTTGCTACTTCTCTATTTTTGAGAAAATGGAATTCAAACCAGGAATTATTCTCCCTATGGAAGCCGGATCACTGGCCAAATCGCTAGCTGCTGCTCCCTCTCTCCAGTCGTCAGGAGGAAATAGGAGCCTGGTGAAAGAGCTGTCACATCCAGAGCTTGTTCCTCCCCCGGTAAAAAGTGCCGCAACATGGAAGGGCCGGCAGACAGGACACGTCCCGACACATCCAGCCAGGTAAGTCGAAGGGCCAAAGGTTCGTTTCCATTCCATTTGAGGTACAGCACATCTCCGGCCGGCTGTGGGTAGGCAGAAAGAAATCCACT
>CAZLKP010000515.1:0-2848 GCA_964560095.1 uncultured Bacteroidia bacterium | reverse complement strand
CATCAAAAGTCAGGTTTTTTTGTTCGAGGAACTTTTCCTGCATTTTTTCATAGGCCTCCTGAAGCTCCTTGGCGTTATCTCTTAACCGAGCCAGATCCTCTCGAACCTGTTCCTGATCTTCATTGATCTGATCATATTTAGCATCCAGAGTTGGATATACAATGCGGAGCGTTCCACTGGTAGAGGCTTTGGGTCCAAGTACACCATCGTTGTCCCACACCTTGATATAAAACTCTGCTTCATCTCCTTCCTGCATTCCGATCTGCGCAAGATCAATGCTATAGCTCAGAGGCTGAAGCAGGACAGACTTACTAATGTTGAGGGGAAATTTTTGAAACTTTTGGGTAACGGTACTCGCCCCTCCTGACTTGGAAAAGCGATAAAATAATGACATTTGGGAAAATCCAAAGTCATCAGCAATTTCCAATTCCAGTGGAAGCTGTGGATTGAGATCGACCATGAGCTCCTCCGTAGGTGAAAACACATAGACCGAAGGAAAGCGATCGGGGATGATGCCCACCTTATATCTTACAGTATCAATGTTGCTGATTGAATCGGCCGACCGAAGCGAGAGGTAATACTCCATCGGGTCCATCAATCGGCGGGTCACACGATATCTACCAGCGCGTTCTTCGAGGAGAATTTCACCAGATCTAGCCACAAACCTGGCATCTGCGACCTCACCTTCAGCCATGAGTTCCCAAGTGACGCGGGCTCCCTTGAGCACTTTAAAATCGCCGACATTCGGATCCAATCTTTCTGGCGCTTTACCGGTATAGGATGGATATTCAATCATGGCCTGAAACTGTCGGATAAAAGGTCGCTTCAGAACACTGATGGCATAGGCCTCAGATTTCACTTCTTCATTTCCGACAAAAAAGGAAAAGTCATCTTTGACGTCAGCCAGCAAATATTCGTATTGACCTAGCGTAACTTCCTTGAGCTGGTAATCGACAAACTGATTATCGTCATTGGCATCATCGCGAATATACATGAACAGCTCTTCAGGAAGTTGATCCCCATCCACAGAGATGGAAACTTCAAAATCCTGCCCGGCAACCAGCTCGCGATCTACTCCAGAAATACTGATTTGATATGGTGGTGGTGGAACAAATTCTTCTCGAAAGTGCAACAACCTGTGACCACTCTGGGTCAGGAAGGAGGGAGCTGTGAGATAAATAAATCCATAGAGCAGAAGGGGAACAAGAAGGTAACGGAGGTATTTTCGGTTGACCTTAAGATCTACAGCAGAACTAAGCTCAACAGGAACCACCTGTTTGGTTTTTTGGTCTACGGCTGCCAAGGCGAGTTCCTTCCCTTCGCTTCTGGTTTTGAGTTGGAGAAGATTGGTGAGTTTATCATTAATCTCCGGAAAATGGCTTTTCACCATATCGGCAATCTGAAAATCATTAATTCCCGGACTCAAGTTGATCAGTTTGGAGGCTGGCCTCAGAACCATCCAGCCGAAAACTCCCGCAAAACCAATACCCAATATTGCCACCAGACCCGTCCTTACAGAGGAGGAAAATCCAAACAATCCTTCACTCAAAATCAACACGAACAAGATCGAACTGACCAGCAACAGCAGAATGAGACTTCCACGAATGATTTGACTGGTGTAGTACTTCTTCCTAAACTCGTCTAACCTCTGGTCAAGCAGTGTTCTCTGACTCATAATCACAACAAAATTGCGCCTTTGAAGAAAGGCCTGCGAATACTCAACTAAAACGACGAAACTACGGGCAAGGTTCCCGCAGTTTTAGATTTACCATATATAAGAGGTGTGCTTCTGAATTCCACACTTCCTGATCAGGAATCCAAGGCCATGGATCAGACAGAATCCGATCTTCGGGATGTGGGCGTCCCATCAGAATTGAAGACGAACCTTGATCGGACAATGATCTGAATGAACGACACCTTGTAAAATAGCAGCATCCGCCACATACCTCATCAACTCCTGGCTGGCCAGATGGTAATCAATTCTCCAACCTTTATTTTTCTCTCTGGCCCTGGTGCGATAACTCCACCAGGAATACTCATCCCTGGCGTCCGGGTGGATATACCGAAAAGTATCTACCCATCCCGATTCAAGAAGATCCGTGAGCCATTGTCGTTCATGAGGCAAATAACCGGAGTTCTTCTTATTTCCTACGGGATCGTGAATATCCATCTCAGTGTGGGCAATGTTGTAGTCTCCGGAAATGAGCAGATTTGGGAAATCCTTCCGTACATTTTGGATGTATTGGGGCCATACCTTCATGAACTCTTCCTTAACCGATTGTCGGTGGTCACCACTCGTACCGGATGGGGCATACAAAGAGATCACTGAAAATTTGTCAAAATCAGCCCTCAGCACTCGACCTTCTTCATCAATGAAATCAATACCACACCCCATTTCGACGTGGTTCGGTTCTTTCTTTGAATAAATGGCTACGCCGGAATACCCTTTTTTTTCAGCTGAATAAAAATAGCCGTGATACCCTTCAGGGCTTTTTTGAGCTTCGGTAAGTTGATCCAGGTGAGCTTTGGTTTCCTGAAAACAATACACATCGGCTCCGTATTCTGTCACCCAATCCAGTAATCCTTTTTTGGTGGCGGCTCGAATGCCATTCAGATTATATGAAATAATATTGAATTCAGCCATGTTCGTCATAATGATCAATCAGGAATCAGAATCAGAATCAGAGGTTTTTCGAGCGTTAGAAAAATGTTGCCAGCCCTGGGCTTCGATATCAGCCGCTTCACCATTGTCGAGAATGATTTGCCGAATATGCGGATCTTCAGTCATGTGCCCGATGATGGAGATTTCGGGCCAGGCCTTCACTTTATCAAAATATTCAAGCGGAAT
>CAZLKP010000514.1:0-2860 GCA_964560095.1 uncultured Bacteroidia bacterium | reverse complement strand
GAACGCCTACATCAATATGAGATTCGGTGTGCCGAAGCCGATCGTCTGATTTATCGATCAGCACGATGTCGTGATCCTCGTTGGCCAGCATTTTGGCTACATGAAACCCGACTTCCCCTGCACCTGCAATGACAATTTTCATAGCATTTTTTCAGAATTGAGAGGTAAATCATTATCGCAGAAACAGCAACTCCCTGTATTTGGGTAAAGGCCATACATGATCCGGAATCAGAGCCTCCAGCCCGTCAACCTGCTTCCTGAGTTCCTCGGCCAGCGGTAGAATCTGTTCGGCATATCCAATGGCTACTTCCCGGGAGTCCCCCCGTTTCTCCACCCGGTTTCGGGTTCCTTTCAGCTCCTCAAGTTTTTTGGCCATTTTCTTCAGCAATTCGCCCAGGTCAATCGCCAGTTCTTTTTGCCCAGCCTCAGCATCTTTGACCAAGTTGAGCTGCTCCAAGCGCTGCAACTGCTCCAGTAATTCTCCTTGATAGGCCAGAGAAACCGGGAATATTTGCGTCTGAATCATTTCAACCAGGACATCAGCCTCAATGCGTCTTCTTTCCACATAATCACGGAGCAGCACCTCATGGCGGGCTCTGAGCTCCTCCTCTGTGAAAATTTCGTGGAGGGCAAACAGCGCAATGCTCTTCTCATCCAGCATCGCATCCAGCGCATAAGGGGTGTGTCGATATTCATTCAATCCCCGGCCTTTGGCCTTTCTCACCCAATCCTGGCTGTATCCATCACCTTCAAACCGAATTGCTTTGCTGGCAGCGATGGATTCTTTTAAGATGTCTAAAACAGCATACTCCAGGGGGCGTCCCCGCCGCATTTTTGCTTCAACTTGCACCTTCATGGCCTTGAGCTTGTCTGCCACGATCACATTCAGGATGGTCATGGCATTAGAACTGTTGGCCGAAGCTCCTACGGCGCGGAACTCAAATTTGTTGCCGGTAAAGGCGAATGGGGATGTGCGGTTTCGGTCCGTATTGTCAAGAAGCAGTTCGGGAATTTCGTCGATTCCGAGCCTCAGGAGATCGTTTTCCGGTTCGTGTTTCCGCTTTCTGGGTGGATTTTCGATATCGGTGAGAATCTTGGAGAGAAAACGCCCAATGAACACAGACATGATCACAGGCGGTGCTTCCTGTCCGCCAAGGCGAAGGTCGTTGCCGGGGGAAGCCACGGTAGAGCGTAGTAAATCAGCATGATCGTGAACGGCGTGAATCACCGAAACGAAAAAGGCCAGAAACATCAGGTTTTCCTGAGGTTCTCGGCCTGGCGCCAGAAGATTTTTGCCGGTGTCGGTCATCAGAGACCAGTTGTTATGCTTTCCGGAGCCATTCAGGCCTTCGAATGGCTTTTCATGGAGCAAAGCAATAAACTGATGTTTTCTGGCAATCCGGTCGATCAGGTCCATCACCAGCAACCCGTGGTCAAGGGCTAGGTTAATCGACTCGAAGGCTGGTGCACATTCAAATTGACCGGGGGCCACCTCATTATGCCTGGTTTTCAAGGGAATGCCGTGCCTGTGTGCTTCATTTTCCAGCTCATTCATGAAGGCAAATACCCGCTCTGGAATGGCACCGAAGTAGTGGTCGTCTAGCTGTTGTCCCCTCGGCGATGCCGCCCCTACCAGGGTTCTTCCGGTCATGATCAGGTCTGGCCGCAGGTCGTGAAGGGTTTTGTCCACCAGAAAATACTCCTGCTCCAGACCCAAAGAAGGATACACCCGGTCCACTTTTTCATCAAAAAGCCTGCAAAGCTCCAGACTTTCTTTTTCCAGCATCCTGACTGACTTCAGAAGTGGAATTTTATAATCAAGGGCCTCGCCGAGAAAGGAAACAAAAATGGTGGGGATACAAAGGGTTTTCCCATAAGTCGTTTCGAAGATAAACGCTGGGGAACTACAGTCCCAGGCTGTGTATCCCCGGGCCTCAAAGGTGGATCGCAGGCCGCCGGAAGGGAAGGAAGAGGCATCGGGTTCCTGCTGCGCCAGTTCAGTGCCGGAGAATTTATGAATGGCTTCTCCATCTGTAATCTCAATAAATGAGTCGTGTTTCTCGGCAGCGCGGCCTGTAAGTGGCTGAAACCAATGGGTAAAATGTGTGGCTCCCCGATCTAGCGCCCAGGCTTTGATACCATTCGCCACCGGGTCTGCCAGATTCCTGTCGAGGAGTTCGCGTTGCTGTATGCTCCGTTGAAGCACCTGAAACACATCTCGCTCGAGATATTGCTTCATCATTTCCCGGTTAAACACATTTTCTCCAAAAACCTCGGCAGGTGGTCTTCTGTTGAGTGGTTTCACACCAGGACGACGGTTGATCCACTCGATCGCTCTTTGTCTTGCATTCATGTAATGGTCCGGCTTGTTGGGCTGCCTAAGTTACGTAGCCGGGTGAAATATTTTGAATTTTCCCTTTCTGCGATAACAAACTACTACAATAAGCATTGAAAAAAGGCGATCATCCCCCATGCGATCAGGGAAAATATCAAGAAAACAGACAGGAGAGCGAGGCCCAGGGCATTGGCAAAACTTCGTTGGTATTTCCCTTCTTCAATGTGTTTTTCCAGAAGTTTCAGGTTTCTGTTTCCGGTACGCGATGCGCGTACGCGCGGTTTGTTCCAGTCGCTGCAACAAACACTCTGCCAGATTCTCGATGGCTGCCTCGGAACCAAGAGCAGAACGGGCTTTTCGTTCGTCCACATCAATTCGGTAGAGCATTCTGGGAATCTGCTCGGGATCCGATGTCCACCAGATTTCCAATTGGTGTCGAATGGTGGCCAGGATATTTTCTCTGGACCCCGGACGGGATGCCAATTGCAGGAAATTCTCTTCCTGGTCCGTGTTTCTAACCAGCAC
>CAZLKP010000513.1:0-2875 GCA_964560095.1 uncultured Bacteroidia bacterium | reverse complement strand
TGCCGAGCTCAAGCGACTGAAGGTGATCATCGACCGACTGAAACAGGAAGCCCCGATCTTCATCATTGTGGATGAAATGCTACGGGGCACCAACAGCCGCGACAAGCAGGAAGGTTCCCGTCGTTTCATTGAGCAACTCATGTGTCTCAAAGGCGTCGGGATGATCGCCACCCACGACCTTAGCCTTGGAAAGCTGGCCGAGGACTATCCGGGCCTTGCCCGCAACAAACGCTTTGAGGTGAGCATCAGCGACGACTCTCTGTCGTTTGACTACAAGTTGCTGGACGGCATTTCACAAAACCTCAATGCAACCTTTCTGATGCAGCAAATGGGGATCATGCCGAAGGAGTGAGAATGAATAGAGTAACACTTTTGTTATCTTAAGAGTGAATCGTTCAAAGAGAATAGGAATCATCATGAATCCCGT
Organism: uncultured Bacteroidia bacterium; assembly: GCA_964560095.1. Taxonomy (GTDB): domain Bacteria; phylum Bacteroidota; class Bacteroidia; order J057; family J057; genus JANQTF01. Next base: position 2,448 of record CAZLKP010000513.1, on the reverse strand, counting down.
TGACAGAATCTGGAAGCATATTGAATTTTCTCCCAAATGGGAAGAATGTGATACTTCTGTTCTGGATGACATTGCTCCATCGTGGTACTCGCGACGAGAAAAACTGGTCACAAATTCAACTGAGTATGAAGAATTCCTGAATAGGCTCAAACGCAAGCATGCCATTGAAACCGGCATTGTGGAGAGGATGTATGACCTGGATAAGGGAGTGACTGAAACCCTGATTCAGGAAGGATTCATCTCTTCTTTAGTGAGTCATGGCGATTCCAATATCGAGAAAGGCAAATTATTTGAACATCTTCAGGATCACCTGGATGCCATCAACTTTGTTTTTGATGTCGTAAAGGAGGACAGACCTCTTACCAAAGGCTTTATCCTAGAACTTCATCAGCTGACCACACGAAATCAGGAATTTGCTGAAGGGCGAGACCAGTTTGGCAATAAGACCCAAATTCCATTGATCAGAGGCCGATTCAAAGAAAGGGAGAATAATCCCACAAGGCCTGATGGGACAGTGGTGATGTATTGCCCTCCAGAGCATGTGGACTCAGAGATGGATAACCTGATTACGATTCTCGACAAATTGATCGAGCGGGAAATCCACCCGTTAATTATTGCTTCCTGGGTTCATCATGCTTTCACCATGATCCATCCCTTTCAGGATGGCAATGGAAGGGTGGTCAGACTCATTGCCAGTCTGATTTTGATCAAGTATGATTTTTTTCCCATCACCGTGTTGCGAGAGGAGGCAAAAAAGAAATACATCAAAGCATTAGAAGAGGCCGACCACGGAGAACCACAAGGATTGGTAACATACTTTGGACAGATCCAACGAAGAAATATTGAAGAAGCCCTGAATATCAAGGAAGTAGCATCGACAAATCTTAGTGAGGTAACCAGTATCTTAAAGCAAAAGATTCAGGAAAAAAGAGCCGGTGAAAAAGCAGAGAGAGAACGAATATTAACCGAGAAAAGGATCGTGATTTTTGAAATATGCAACCAGTACCTTAACGAATTCAAGAATAAGCTGGAAGAAGATTTTGACAATTCTGTGACCTTCTACATGGGTAGTGGCAGGCCGGAAGATCCCACAAGACAACACTATTATTATCAACAAATTGTCTCTTATGCTTCGAAACACGATTATTATTTCAACCGAGCTCTTCCCAAAGCATATTTTATCTTCGGGATCGATTTAAGAGACAATAGAAAGTATGAGCTGGGAATTTCCATTCATCATTATGGATATGACGACTCAACCATCGCCATAGGAGCATTTCTGGAATACAAAGGAGAAGCAGCTCAGGATATGGAAAATACTGTTCTTCCCCTGAATCTACCGCCGCATGTAATTTCAGTTTCGGATGATGTCGAAAAGAAAGAAAAGAACATCAAGGCGCATCTTGAAAACATCCTGACGATGACTATGGCTCAGATTGCCAGTGAGATTTAGGTCTATCCCACATTGAGTTTCCTGACCAGATTTTTTCGAATAAAAGTGTTCAGAAGGGGAATTCTTCGTGAGAATGGATCCAACCATCTTCTCTCCATCCCGATAAGAAATGGCCGGATTGAGGGAAAATGCTTTTTCCCGTATACCACACTCCAGGAATACAACCATCACCAGATCACTCCCCCTGGTTTTCTCCTCCTCTTCTTCCTCCACCCGAATGCTCACGGCCTTTACGGTATCTTCGGTCAGATCATCTTTAAGCAGGAAAGCCGTGTCGTTACGGGCAGAATCGACCAGAAAATGGGCCGCTTCCCGGGGCTCATCTGTAGCAGAAGCATTCTGGTTATTCCCCAGCTGAAAAAACAGCACCAATACCACAAATCCGGCAGCAATCTTGTACGCATAGCCCAGCCATTCACGTCGCTGACGACGACGAACTCGGCCAAGCAGTGCCTCTGACACCGGGGGCGCGGTCGGACCCTCATCTTTCCAGGATGCTGTCTCCTCCAGACCGCAGTTCAGGCAACGGGCTTCGCGGTCGCGAAGCTGTAACTCCTTGCTGGCCAGGTCAAGATCCGAAGTGATATGCTGATTCTTCATAACGCTATTTCGTGTTGTCGGCCACCAGTGACTCGGGACAGGGGTGAAAGGCCGCCAGGGCAACAGACAATTTTTTCAACGTGTAAAACAAACGAGACTTCACGGTTCCCTCGGAACACCCGGCAATCAATGCGATTTCCTTCAGGGGCAGTTCCCCCTGGTACCTGAGTAGAAACACCTCCCGGTGGGCCTCGGACAATTCTTCCTTCACTACTTTGTTCAGGGCTTCCCGAAAGGCAGAGCGATCCAGCGAATCTTTCCACTCTTCCACAGGCTCGCCCCATTTGCCCGGATCATCGGTGACTGTTATGATGTTGCGCACTGTCCGACTGCGGTATTCATTCTTCACCAGGTTACCCGCTATCGTGTAGGCCCAGGTGAGGAATTTTTGCTTG
>CAZLKP010000512.1:0-2896 GCA_964560095.1 uncultured Bacteroidia bacterium | reverse complement strand
CAGGGAATTGCTCCGGGAATGGAAGAAAGCTCGGCCTATGCCTTCCGGGGCATGGCCGCACACTTCAGGTGAACCTGGAAGAATCGGGGCAGGTATTCTGGATCGTGTATGATTGGGCGATGGCTCGTGGTGGTCAGGTTGAAACAGACCTGGAAGGTCACAAAGTGAATCCTGCTTGCAGTTATCGGAGAAAAAGAATCTTCTTTCAATTATTCCTGAAACCTTTGATTGTCTTGGGCGTTTCCCGTAGAGAATCTCATACAGGATCTGTATCTTTGCCTTAGAATTCTCTGCTATGAACACCAGCGATCTACTTAAAAAAGCTCTCTATTTCGAATTCCTCAATCAGGAAGAAGGCATTCATCTGCACCATCACGCCACCACAGATGAGCTTATGTATGTGGCCAATGAGATGCGCAAAGTTCACAAAAAAGATACCCTGGGCATCGTGACCTGGCAGATCGACCGCAACGTAAATACCACCAACGTCTGTGTGGCCAACTGTAAGTTTTGCAACTTCTTTGTGCCGCCTCACGAGAAGTTTGCCGATCAGGCTTACATCACCGACGATGAGACTTACAAGCGCAAAGCGCAGGAAACCTTCGACTTGGGAGGAGATCAGTTTTTGTTGCAAGGCGGGCATCACCCGGAGCTAGGCATTGAATTTTACGAAGAGACCTTTCGCAAGTTGAAAAGCTGGTTCCCAGAGTTGCGGCTCCATGCGCTCGGGCCACCTGAAATTGTACACATTTGTGAGCTATCCAATCTCACCTATCGTGAGACACTCCAGCGATTGATGGATGCTGGCATGGATTCTATGCCGGGAGCTGGTGCTGAGATTTTGAATGATCGTGTGCGCCGCATCATATCCAACGGCAAATGCAATGGCCAGCAATGGCTCGACGTGATGCACGAAGCCCACAAACTGAACCTCACCACCAGCGCCACGATGATGTTTGGTCATATTGAGACCATTGAGGAGCGGCTTGAGCACCTGATTCGGGTCCGCGAGGTGCAGGCCATGCGCCCCAAAGGAGAAAATGGTTTCAAAGCCTTCATTCCCTGGCCTTATCAGGACGATGGCACCTTGCTCAACACCGTGAAAGGCGTCAAAAACAATGTCTCCGCCGATGATTACATCCGTACCATTGCTCTGAGCCGCATCATGCTGCCAAACATCGAAAACATCCAGGCCAGCTGGCTCACCGTCGGTCCCGACGTGGCCAAAATTTGCCTCCACGGCGGCGCCAACGACCTCGGCTCCATCATGATCGAAGAGAATGTCGTATCGGCCGCTGGTGCGCCGTATCGGCTCACGGCTGAAGATATTCAGAAAGTGATTATTGATGCGGGCTTCACGCCGAGACTTCGGACCCAGTTGTACGAGTTTCGCGAAACGCCTCCGGCGCTGGAAGGGAAGGTGCTGGTGGGGGCGTGATTAGGGCTTTAACATAATCGACACAGCATATGCCAGCACCGAAACACCCATGCCCCACATAAAGACCGTGTAGGCCATCCGTAGCAACTGAAATTTTTTGGCGAGGACCTTGCCCAGGAAAAAGATGTCTTTGGCCATGCTGCCATAAAGGTAGGAGGCGTCGTTCATCATTTCATTGATGCCCCAGAGGTAGTCGTCGAGATCCATCCGGTAAAAATTGCCGAAGAAAAGCAAATTGGTTTTCTTCTCCAGGATGTCCTGCCTGTCGAAGGTGCCAGTACTTACTTTAGGCCTTGTGGCAAGAATCGCAAAAACGATGGTAGTCATGCACACCGTCAGCATCATGAGACTGGGCACCCAGATATAGGCATCTTCAAAACCATAGCCTTTTTCCACTGTATTGGAAAAGACAATGGAAATGATGATAGCATTGATAGAAAGGAGGATATTGGCTTTGGAGTCGGCGAGGTCGGAGAGGTTGATGTGGGTGCGATAGGTGGTGCGAAACATCGTTTCGATGCCTCGATCGGGCCGTTGCTTTTTGATCTTTTTGAGTTTCTTTTTGAGCTTTTCGACCTGCGTGTCGCGCTCTTCGAGCTGGAATTCCAGGATCGCTCTGGCTGACTCTTCCTGCTTCTTTTTGCGTTTTTTGATGCGCTTGCGGAGCTTTTTTACGTGTTCCTGCTTGACAGGCTCCATCACCTCCAGGGCATATTGGGTGTAGTATTCGTGATTGGTGAAGAAGGTGTAGTTGAACGCATCCCAATCTTCGTCAGAGAATTCACGGTTGCAGAAATATTCCCATTCCCATCGAATTTTCTCTGAATTTTCGAGTGCATCGGGAGTGGCCAGGTTAAAGAGATCTGCGTCTTTGATGACCTTTTCGAGGAGATTGTTGGGCTCGGTATCGAGCTTGGTGGCCAGGATAAGGCGACCGACCGAGTCGATCACCGGCTGGGGAGCTCCCTGTTCTGACAGAAAAGTATCAGCCATTTGTTTGGATGCTTCCTCGTGTCCGTCATACACGTCAATATAGCCTAGGTCATGCAGCCAGGCAGCCAGTCTCAGTACGTCGATTTCGCCGGATTTGAGCTGGCATTGTAGACCAATTTCCTCCACCTTTTCCACCACCTGATACGTATGATCAGGGGAATGATACTGGAAATTCGGGTCCATCTGCTCCTCTAGAATGTGCCGGGCGTACTGCTTTGTGGCTTCGAGAATGCTGGCTGGTACTTGCATGCAGGCTGACAATCGGATCTGAAATGTGGGAGTTGTGAGAAGCGAAGATATCATTTTCTGGGCGGATCAGTGTTCTTCTCCATTCGCAATCCTGAAGACAATCTACACAAACCCGAAACTTTCTGTTAATTTTGATGGCGAACAGGAATATGAATCTTTATGACCTTGCGCCTAACTGTGCCAACCCTTCTGGCATTTCTCGTGCTGGCTTCCTGC
>CAZLKP010000511.1:0-2911 GCA_964560095.1 uncultured Bacteroidia bacterium | reverse complement strand
ACTCATACAATTCTCCACCACTGATCGGGATGTTGTTCCACTCTTCATTGGAGTCAGCAATGCCATCATACATTTTGTGGAAGAGGTCAGGATTGATGGCGTCATCCAGATGTTCTTTGATCTCTTCGGATGTTGGCCAAATGTCTTTCAGGTACACATCGTTTCCGTCCTTGTCCTTTCCAAGGGGATCGTTAGCCAAATCAATATCAACGGTACCTGCGAGCGCATAAGCCACCACCAATGGAGGTGATGCCAGGTAATTGGCTTTCACATTTGCATGGATACGTCCCTCAAAATTCCGGTTTCCGGAGAGCACGCCGGCCACAATCAAATCACCTTCAACAATGGCTTTTTCTACTGCTTCTGGCAATGGCCCACTATTTCCGATACAGGTGGTACATCCATATCCCACCAGGTTAAATCCAATTTGATCGAGATAGGGTTGAAGTCCGGCTTCTTCTAGGTATTCGGTAACCACTCTTGAGCCGGGCGCCAGCGATGTTTTAACGTAAGGAGGAACTTTAAGTCCTTTCTCCACAGCCTTCTTGGCTACAATTCCCGCTCCAAGCATTACACTGGGATTAGAAGTGTTGGTACAACTGGTGATGGCAGCGATCACCACATCGCCATGCTTCATGTCGATGGTCTGCCCATTTTTGAACACACCTTTGTTAGCCAGTTTTTCCTGGGTCAGTGAAAAACCTCGTGTTGGAACCGTGCTGGTTAGTGACTCTTCGAATGCGGGTTTCATCATGGATAATGCCACACGATCCTGCGGACGTTTTGGTCCGGCCAGTGAAGGCTCAACCGTAGAAAGGTCCAGAACCAGGGTATCTGAGAATATTGGATCTGGAGTATCATCAGTGCGATAGAGTCCTTGTGCTTTTGTGTACGCCTCAACCAGTGATACGAGATCTTCATCTCGACCCGTGCGGCTCAAGTAGCGGCAGGATTCATCATCCATTGGAAAATATCCCATGGTCGCCCCATACTCGGGAGCCATGTTAGCGATGGTAGCACGATCGGGCAGACTCATATTGCTAAGACCCTCGCCATAAAACTCTACAAACTTTCCAACCACGCCTTTTTTGCGAAGCATCTCGGTGACCGTTAGGGTCAAGTCGGTTGCCGTTACTCCTTCATTCAGCTTTCCAGTGATCTTGAAACCAACCACTTCAGGAATCAGCATATAAATGGGCTGGCCGAGCATTACTGCCTCCGCCTCAATTCCACCTACACCCCAGCCTACAACACCAAGACCATTGATCATCGTGGTGTGAGAATCGGTTCCGACGAGAGAGTCTGGATATGCGATAGTTTCACCGTTTTCATCTTTGGTGAATACGCCCTTCGCCAGGTATTCCAGATTCACCTGGTGAACAATACCACGTGCCGGGGGAACAACGCTAAAGTTTTTGAAAGCTTTTTGTCCCCAACGCAAGAACTCATAACGCTCTCGGTTTCTCTTGAACTCGATTTCCGCATTTTGCATAAACGCGTACTGCTGACCGAAGACATCAACCTGAACCGAGTGATCAATAACCAGGTCGACAGGGACCTTTGGATTGATTTTCTGCGGGTCGCCACCCATTCGGCTCATGGCCGAACGTAAGGCCGCGAGATCAACTACCGCTGGTACACCTGTAAAGTCCTGCAGAACCACACGAGCGGGTTTAAACGGAATTTCTACGTCTTTGACATTGGTGGGATCAAATGAAGCAATGTTTTTAACGTCTTCTTCACTTACAACATAACCGTCACACTCTCGGAGAATGGCCTCCAAAAGCACTTTGATAGAAAATGGAAGTCGCTCCACAGAATCATAGCCTTGCTTGGCTAGAGCTTCCAGGCTGTAATAGGTAATGTCCTTACCGTTAACGGATAAGGTTTTCTTTGTATTGAAATAATCTTTTTTCTCGGCCATCGGAATTCGAATTAAAAATGAAAATGTAGGGGACAAAGAAAATACAAAGCCTGATGATCATTCGCATATGACCGAAAAAGACCTTAGGGAAGAAGTAGGTCGAGTATCCATCCATTCGCCGTCATGCTTATCGAAGTAGGCGGCGATTTTTGGGGTAGCCTCACCATTTCTACTCTCACCGCCATTCCTGACCCACAGTCATTCCTGGCCTGACCAGGAATCCACATAATTACACAAACAGTAAATATGGATTCCGGCACCTCGGCTTGCCTGCCTGCGGTAGGCAGGCTCGGCACAGCGCTCTCCGGCCGGAATGACGTTGTCTGGGATGAGAGAGCAGTATTCAAGTTTAGCTCAATGACCTGTTTCGCGACCCAAACGACATATAAACCCACCCCGACAGAACTTGCCAGTGACTCAAAACTTGAAGGCTCCCACCGCAGCTTCACAACCCTCCCAATTAATGCGGATATTCTTCTCCGAATACAGACTCTCTTCGGGAGTCAACTTTTCCGGAAAGCCTTTCATCCACTCTTTGGGACCATAGAAGTCACCTGATTCCACACTCGGATCTGCACAACAACGAATAATTCCCGTTGCTCCATCCTCCGCCGATTGTGCATTATTCATCAGATCGCTGTTCGCCTGCATTCCACCTTCTTTGGCCGTGGTAACCTGAAGCTGTGTAGCCGCAAGACCAGGGTGTGCCAGCAGCACCTTTACATGATCAATTCCCTGTGCCTCAAGCTTTTCTTTCAACCCATAAGTAAAGGCACAATTCGCCAGTTTGGTCATGTGGTAGCGCAGCCATCGCGGCCCCTGAAAACCGAAGCTCTCTTCTTCAGTGCCGTCTCCACCAAGATCACCACCACGTTTTTCAAAATACTTTTCTTCCAAATCCGGTCCCAGGCGAGCCTGTGAACTGTGATTGACAATTCGTGCTTCCTCGCTTTGTTTAAGCAGGGTAAACAGTTCGCTGGTCAGCAA
>CAZLKP010000510.1:0-2915 GCA_964560095.1 uncultured Bacteroidia bacterium | reverse complement strand
CTGTGACAATCCGTATCCGATGCTGTAGATATTTTTCATCATCAGGTCCCAGGCCGGATAGGGACGGTTCCCGGTACCCACGCGCAATACAGACGACTTGAGCATCTTGAGAAAGAGCACGTTGGAGTTCAGACCATTGGCCGGCACATCGTCAGAAAATTCTCCTACCTGGAGGGTCTGGCCATTGACGCTGTAGTCATAGGCTACGAAAAGAACCTGATCGGATGGGATGGGCGGATTCAGGGAAATGTACCCGAGCTGGGTATTGATGGAGTATTCATTGGGGTTGAGTCGGCGCATATTTCCGAGGACCTGAAAGTCTTCGGTATTGGTCATTCCCAGACCTAGATTTTCGATGGCACCCTTGGATGATGCTTGCTCCCGGGTGGCGGGATCATTCTGCAGCTGCGAATACAGGTCGTTGGCTTCGTTATCGGCAAACAAGATATTGCTGCTGCCGTTGATAGCAGGATTGTAAAGTAGGCCTTTCCCTCCGTCTGGTGCCTGATTGCTATTTTCCCCCAGGTCCACAAAGCCTATGGCATTTCGGGTGTTGCTGGTGGCGCCCTGCTGTTCGACCCACACTTCCACTCGGTTGATACGGACATTGGAGCGAATGATGGGCAGGTCTTTGAGCGCGTCGTTGTAGCGGGAGCGGAAATAGTGAGAGAGGAAAAAGTGGCGATTCATGTCGTAATCGCTGGCATCCTTTTCGAAGGGCGTTTCGATGGCCCCTCCGCCCGACACACTCACAGAGTTGACCTGGCCCCGCTCGGTGGAGGCGATCGCAGAAATATAGACTGGTCCAAAGCGAAGCTTGGTTTTGACCCCAAACAACTGCTGGCGTCCCTGGATGAGGGAGTTGCCGAGCTGCATGCTCACGTTTCCTGCTTCAATTTTTTGCAGAATCTGATCTTCGGTTCCGCTGTGCTCCAGTTTGAGCTCATTTTCGAAGTCGAAAGAGGCCTGGGTATCGAAGTTGGCGTTGAGCTTGAGTTTTTTTCCGATTTGCCCGATCACACCCAGCTGAATCTGTTGATCAAAGTTGAAAATGGTGACACTTTGCTGCTGAATAGGCAGGTTGGGGTTGTCGGTTCGGTTGTTGTCGATGGAGAAATTGAGGGTGGCCAGTCCGGTGGGGCGCACGGAGATAGGGCCGCCCCCAAAGACATCGGTGAGCTCACCGGCGTCGATATTCAGCTCCAGCCCCCGATTATCGGGTCGGTTGGCATTGAGGGCTTTCTGGCGAAAATAGTCTTCCACGCCCTTTTCTCGTCGGTACTTCAGATAATCTTCGTAGGAAATATAGGAAGGTCGACGGATGTCAATTTTCCCGACCCGCTCGAAGATATTGTAGCCCAGATCATTGGTATCAAGAATGATGCTCTCAGAATAGTTCTGAGGCATCCCCAATTGAAGTGGCGCACGATATTTCTGGCGCGTGATGTCGCCTACACGGTTGTTGGGATTGTTGACAGGGGTGTCACTTTCGGTAAATGGATCCGGAAATTCGAATGAATCGACTTCCATGACGCGCGCATCAAGGACGGACTCTGCCTTCGCAGTATTCCCCTCTTCTTCACCTGAAAACCACCAGGCGAAGATCGAAAACAACATGGCTAAACTGAACTTGGACAATGTTCCTCCTGTTTAATTCTACCTTGGCTTGATTCACACAACCAACATCTTTCCTTGTTCGCAGAGAAAAGGAAAAATGAGTGTAGCAGTCCGGTAAATGTGAAAAAAACGCTTAGCGTACAGGTTCTGTCATAGGCAATTCAGATCGACAGATATGGAGGGTGGTTGAATTCCAGATGCAAACATAGAAAAACCGTTGCACATGTAAAGGGTAAAAGCAGTCTCCTACTGACGTGCTATTCCGTCGATTTTGCAAATATTTCTCAGAATCATGACTGACCGGGCTGTTGAATCATTCCAGAGGCTGTTTTTCAGCTGTTTCGCAGGGCGAGTTTAATGATTTCCTCTACCGTGACAACCTCTCCCTGCTCCCGGATAATCTGGTCCACCCGCTTTGCCATGGTCGCTTTGGGCATTCCGAGAGCTTGTAGAGCTTGAAGGGCATCCTGGCGCAGGTTTCCACCCGATGCCGAACTTCCTGCCTGTGTCTGACTGAAGTCATCCGCACTGAAGCCGATTTTATCTTTCAGTTCCAGAACGATCCGACCAGCTGTTTTCGCGCCAATTCCTTTCACACCTTTCAATACATGCACCTGCTCTTCTTGGATGGCTTGCAACAATTCTTTCGGGGTCAGGCTCGACAGAATAGTGAGGGCCGTGTTGCCACCAACCCCGGAGATAGAAATAAGCAATTCAAACAGCTGCCGTTCTGACTGTTCTGAAAACCCAAACAGGGTCTGGGCATCTTCGCGCACCTGAAAGTGCGTCCAGAGAAGAACGTTTTCTTTTCCCTGGATCGCATCATAGGTGGTAAGAGAAATTTTGGCGGCATAGCCTACGCCACCGCACTCAACCACTGCTGTGGCGTGATCGAGGTGCGCCAGTTTCCCTTTGAGATAAGCAATCATGGATTATTGCCCGATCGGCGTGGGTGGAGTTGGGATAGCCCCGGTATTTTTGCCAAGGGTGTAGGTTAAGCCGAACAGCAGCCCCATATTCACCGGAAAGGATTCGGCATTCATATCTTCACCACGACGCCAGTCCCAGTAATTGGCTTTGGAAGAGGTGCCGCCGTCGCGGAAGAGGTAGCTAGCATCTTTGTTTTCGCTGTCGGTGAGCCCCACATCGCCCCGGAGGCGGAGATTGAGGTAGGCCTTGGGCGTGAGGTAAATATCTACACCGAGGTCGAGTACGCCGCTGTAAGTCCAGCGCTCATAGAGATTTTCCGTATCCGGCAGGCGGTAGGCGCCTTCGGGTGTTGGCTCAATGTACACCGG
>CAZLKP010000509.1:2713-2924 GCA_964560095.1 uncultured Bacteroidia bacterium | reverse complement strand
CGCCTCTGAAAGAGGTCCAGACATACCTCGAGGGCATTTGGGAGCGGGAGTGGCTGACCAATCAAGGTCCTCTAGTCAAGGAGTATGAGCAGGCACTCAAGTGCCATCTGAAATTACCCGGTGCCTGCCATGTCTATGCCAATGCCGGGTTGGCTTTGCAGATAGTTCTGAAAGCAATGGGTGTGAAGGGCGAGGTCATCACTACTCCCTT
>CAZLKP010000509.1:0-2703 GCA_964560095.1 uncultured Bacteroidia bacterium | reverse complement strand
CTTATGTGGCAACCGCCAGTTGCCCGCTTTGGGAAGGCTGCACGGTTAAATTTGCGGATATTGAACCCGACAAACTCACTCTGAATCCCGAGGCGGTGGAAGCGGCCATCACACCAGCTACCGAGGCGATTATCCCCACTCATGTTTTTGGTAATGCCTGTGATGTGGAGGCGTTCGATAAAATCAGTGCAAAATATGGAATCCCGGTCATCTATGACGCCGCCCATGCCTTCGGTTCAGCCTACAAGGGAAAGAGTCTACTGGAATACGGTCATGCATCCATTCTCAGCCTTCACGCTACCAAACTGGTGCATTCGGTGGAAGGCGGAATGATTCACACCCGAGACAGTGAGTTGGCAAAAAAAGTCGAATGGATGAGGCGGTACGGGCATAACGGCCACGAGAAATATCGGGGTGGGGATAAATGCCAAAATGAGTGAGATTCATGCCGCCGTAGGACTCTCAGTGCTGGAGCATGCAGATGCAATTCTAAAAAAAAGGAAGGAAATTGCCAAAGCGTATGATAAAAAAATAAAGGCAAATAAAAAAATACGCCCTGCCTTGCGGTTGAGGGAAGGTGTTGATTGGAACGCCGCATACTATCCGGTTTTGTTAGATTCCGAAAAACTATTGAATGAGACGGTCGGCCGACTGGAGGGGCAGAGTATCGGCACTAGACGTTATTTTTATCCTGAACTAAGCCAATGCTTGGGCGTTAATAGCTACGGAGCTTTGCCCATGGCTACTGATATTTCTTCCAGGATAATTGTTTTGCCGATGTTTCATGAGATGAAGAAGGATGAGATTGATCGTGTAAGCTGCGCTTTCTGCTATTTATGAATGTAAAAAGCCAAATTGAAAAAGCAGGAAAATAATTGTGAAAAATAATTTTCAAAACGGTAGTTTGCAATTTGTTTACGAACCATCTGAATTCACTAAATTAACAGAGAAATCGACACTACAATATTGTCTCGGGGGCACACTCTACATGCCGGGAACCCGGAACATTACAGGCAAAATCTTATCGCGATCCATGGATGGTCTAGGGTCTATGGTGCTGTGTTTTGAAGATGCAATTGAGGAATCTGCTCTTCCTGAAGCAGAGAATAATGTTATTCGACATTTGGGGGATGTTCGCAGAGCGGTTGAAGACAGAAAATTACTTTTCTCAGAGATACCATTAACTTTTGTGCGAGTCCGGAATCCAGTCCAGTTTCGAACTTTCAAGGCAAAACTCACGAAAGAAGATGCACATTATCTAACGGGATTTGTTTTCCCGAAATTTCACAGCAGAAACGCGTTGGATTATTTCTCCACGCTGGCCGATTTAAATGACTATTTTGAACTGGTCTTTTATGGAATGCCTATTCTGGAAGGTCCGGATATCGCACTGATTGAAACAAGGATTGAGGAGTTGCTCGCACTTAAGGAAATCCTCGAACCTTTCCGGCACATTGTTCTCAATATTCGAGTTGGAGGGACTGATTTTTCTGCGATTTTCGGTGTTCGCAGAGACATCAATTCTTCCATCTACAGTATCCTGACCGTCAGGGACTGCTTGTCGGATATCCTTAATGTATTTGGAAGGTCTGCGGATGGCTACACGATATCAGCGCCGGTCTGGGAATATTTTCTTGCCTATAAGAATGAGGATTTGAGTAATTTACTGGCAGGGGATATGCGGACTTCCTTCTTGAATAGAAATACTATTGTTAATCCTGCAGTGGATGGCTTGCTTCGTGAAGTAGTCATGGATATTGCCAACGGGTTTGTTGGAAAAACGATTATTCATCCGTCCCACCTGCGCTTTGTGAATGCAATGCAGGCCGTTACCAAAGAGACCTACGACGATGCGCAGCAAATTCTCGAAACTAAAGGGGGTGTTGTAAAAAGTGCCAGTCTCAATAAAATGAATGAAGTGAGTCCACATAAGAGTTGGGCTGAAAGAGTGGTCGCACAGGCGCATGCCTACGGAGTCGTGAAAAATGAGAAATCTTATCTCGAATTGATGAGCGGTTTGGGCAACGATTAAGTATGAAAGAAACTCGCGCCTTTCTGGAGAAATTAGGGCTCCCCTCTGGAGACCTGAATGAACTGCCTGATTCAAAAAAATGTTTTCCGGATGGAGGACAATATCGATTCGAAGTTCCGGGAATCCAAGGGCCTGGTTCTATGCAGGCTCTCCTTGAAGAGGCTGACCGCTTAGAGATTTCCCTGCATCGCATCACCCAGACTAAAGGTATTATGCTGCTTGGCGACGAGGATATTGCAGGCATGGTGACTCTGGCGTCGAAGTGGACGGTTGATCTGGTGCTGGCCATTGGCCCAAGAGCCACTTACGACACAAGTGCTTCCGTTCACACCCCGGAAGGCCAGCGCATGGGATATCGTTTACGGGGTCAAGAACAGATCGTCCGGGCCATAGAAGATGTGAAACGGGCCGCCCGGCTCGGCTGCCGCTCTTTTCTCATCTATGACGAAGGCTCACTTTGGGTTCTCGGAAAGGCACGCGAAGCGGGGGAGATTCCGACGGACTGTAAATTTAAGGTTTCTGCCCATACGGGCCACGGGAATCCCTGCTCTGCCAGGCTGCTCGAATCCATTGGTGCCAATTCATTCAATCCAGTCCGCGATATTCAATTACAAATGTTGGCGGCGATTCGTCAGGCCATCGACATCCCGCTCGACGTCCACACCGAAAAC
>CAZLKP010000508.1:0-2926 GCA_964560095.1 uncultured Bacteroidia bacterium | reverse complement strand
ATGAAATGTCTCGTCAAAGTGCTGGACATGCTGTCGCTAGAAGAACTAGAGTTCCTGGAAATGCGCTATTTCGAGAAAATACCGTTTCGCGAACTCGCAGACATCTACCAGATCACTGAAATCAACGCAAAGGTGCGCATACACCGTCTCATAAAGAAACTCAACAAATTCATGGAGCAAACCCGCCAGCAAATGCCGGGATAAGCCCCCCCAATCATGCCACGCTATAAGATACATATCGACCCTCCAAATCTGGACCCTGATCGCATTAGGGGCCACCAAAATTTCGACCAGCTGTATTGCGACTACCGCGCCACGAGGCGATTCGATTTCTGGCGAAATCTCTATCGCGATCCGCGGGTGTTTGCCGGATTGGCTGCTGTTGTAGTCATGCTCGTGCTGGTCTTTCAGGCCGTAAAAGAAAATGATAGCGAAGCGATCCTGGATCGAATGGGGCCACCTGTTTCGGAGGCTCTGTCGCCTGACCAGGTCTGGACCCTCAATGCCAGTCAGGATACGCTCATTTCACTCAATGGTCGGTGGAGCCTGATGATTCCTGCAGGATCTTTGCTTGATTCTGCCGGTAATTCCTATCGTGGCACCTACCAACTGGCCTTTCGCCAGCTGGAATCCCCTGCTGAGCAGTTCGTGAGTGGCGCAACGGGGGCACATCAGCCTTTTTACCTGGAAGCCTTGGGCGGAAATGCATCATTGGTGCCGGGGAAAGGTGTGGAATTCCGGACGAGATCTCAGGAATGGGCGCCCCGGCACAGCGCTCAAAGCGAATGGCTGGCTTCGTCAGAACTTCCGCCTGCCATCCGGAAAACCTCTGGCTCGGACCCCAAACCACTCCCGCCGGCGATTTTTCAGCAGTACCATGAAGTAGGAAGTAAACCTGTTGGACAGGCTCCGCAAAGACCCGGAAAACCATTTGGTGTGCAGGTGGATAACCTGGACGATTTCCCTCAGTTTCGAGGATACCAACAGGTATTTTGGGAGCATATCCCAACGGAAGAAACCGCCAACCCCTGGAGTGATGGGTTGATCAATGATACCATGAGCCAGATCCGGATTCGTCCTTTCAGAGAACAAGCCTTCGAGCTTCTGTTTACCCAAACCACCCCGGATGGAGGCATTTTGAGACAGAGAGTCATAGCACGTCCATATACCGGAGCACAGACAGAGGCCCAGGCTCGGGATGTTTTTCAGACAAGGATGGAAGATTATGAGCAGAAACTGGCAGAATGGAACAACGCCAGAGAAGAACGGCAACGCCTGGAGAGGGATGCAGCTGAAGCCCGAGCCAACTACGAACAGGCCCTCCGCAATTGGGAGGATGCCCGCCAGGATACCGCCCAGCAAGTGGACACCATCTATCGCTGGAGCGTTGAGGACTTCGGCCTGTGGGGAGTCGGGACCACAGAAAGTCACGGGGATTCTGTTTCCATGCAGCTCTTCCTGGCCAGTGAGTATGCTGGCAGTTCTGAGAATCTGATCCATGCATTTGTGTACAGTGCATCAGGAAACAACCTGATCAAAGCCCGTCGGCAGGGAGATTCCTGGATCTTTCCCAACAATCACCACCCAACACATGTTTGGTCTTATGGAAGAGATCACATCTGGATCGGTGCTCTGGATTCCACCTCCGAACAACCATTGACTGTGACCCTCCGGCTCCTTCCGGATCATATAAAAACAGCCGACGATATCGTCAGGCATCTGCAAGGGGTTTTGTAATTTCATTCCAGAAACTGCTGCCTTGACGAACATCAAAGATAAACTCCGCATTCTCGAAGCCTCACTGGAAGGCGATTTGTACACCGATCACACCATGCGGGCGCTCTATGCCACCGATGCCTCGGTGTACCGCGAAATGCCCCTGGCAGTGGCCCATCCGAAGCACAAGGAAGATCTCCTTCAGCTGGTGCTCTTTGCCAATATGGAGGGCTGTTCCCTCATCCCTCGGGCCGCCGGTACCTCCCTTGCTGGTCAATGTGTTGGGGATGGGATCGTGGTGGATGTCTCGCGTTACATGACGAAGGTTCTGGAAGTGAATGCTGAAGAAGGTTGGGTGCGGGTGCAGCCTGGCGTGATTCGCGATGATCTAAACAAATACCTGAAGCCCCACGGTCTCTTTTTCGGCCCCAATACCTCCACCGCCAATCGCGCCATGATCGGAGGCATGGTCGGGAACAATTCCTGCGGAAGCTATTCCTTGGTTTATGGCTCCACCAGGGAGCACACCCTGGAGGTTGAAGCCATTCTTGGCGATGGCACGATGGTGAATTTTGCCCCGCTCAAACCTGCTGAATTTGCACTTAAGTGCGAAGGCGACTCCATGGAGGCAAAACTCTACCGGCAGATCCGGGATGAATTATCGAACTCCGAAATGGCTTCAGAAATCCAAGAGCATTTTCCCAAGCCCGATATTCAACGCAGGAACACTGGCTTTGCCGTGGATTTTTTGCTGGATTCGGCTGTGTTTTCGGAGAATGAAACCCCCTTCAATTTCTGCAAACTGCTGGCTGGCTCAGAAGGAACCCTGGCCATGTTTTCCGAAATTAAGCTCCACTGTGATCCGCTACCGCCTCCGGTGACTGGCCTTGTTTGTGCTCATTTTGAGACGGTACTTGAATCACTCAAGGCCGTTCAGGTAACTATGCCCTTTCAGCCGCGTGCAGTGGAGCTCATGGACAAAATTATTCTCGACTGCACCAAGGGGCAGAAAATGTATGAGCCCTACCGCTTCTTTGTGGAAGGCGATCCGGGTGCTATTCTGGTGATTGAAACGGGTGGAGAAACGAAAAATGAAGTGAATGGGAAACTCGAAGAAATCATTTCAGCTATCCAGAATAAATCCTACGGCTATGCCTTCCCGAAAATCTGGGGAAGCGACATCAAAAAAGCCTGGGATCTTCGCGCGGCC
>CAZLKP010000507.1:0-2927 GCA_964560095.1 uncultured Bacteroidia bacterium | reverse complement strand
CCGAAGCAGGAGGGGCCTTTTCCATCGAAGCGAAAGAAGGCGACGTCCTCATTGTTTCCTATTATGGCTACATCAAGCGGGAGGTGCCTGTAGATGACGAGGAACTGGAAGTCGTCATGAAAGCAGATGTGCAGTCACTGGACGCGGTGGTACTTACCGGATATAGCTCTGAGAAAAAGAGGGACCTGCTCGGGGCGGTTTCCGTGGTAGATATCGATGCTGTTGCCAACACGCCCAACCCCAACGTCATGCAGACCATCCAGGGCCGGAGCGCCGGTGTATATGTGGACCTGTCTGGCGATCCGGGGCAGGGAGCCCGTGTACGGGTGAGAGGCGTGAGTACCCTCGGAAACAACGATGCACTTTACATTGTGGATGGGATACCTATCCAGCCCTTCGTCACCAACGAAACAGGAGGTGGCGATATTAACTGGGGACTCTCATGGCTTAATCCCAATGACATTGAGTCGGTGCAGGTGCTCAAAGATGCTTCCTCAGCCTCAATCTATGGCTCGCGTGCTTCGAATGGGGTTGTGATTATCACCACTAAGCAACCCAAAGCCAATCAGGCTCCAAAAATCACCTTCAATGCCAGGTATGCCATGGAGTCCTGGGTCGATCAGGATCAATTGACCAATAACCGGGAACGAGCCATCCTGGAATGGCAGGGAGCCGTGAATGATGGTGCCGACCCCAATGCAACAGGTATTTATACCTATGACTGGTTTTACGACCCTAGCCTGGGAGCAGGGATTCAGGGAAATGGCGTGCCAGTCCTGGAAAATATCAATTACCCGGAATGGCTTGACGAAGAGGATCAGCTGCGGCCTTCCGGACATCCCAATAGCATCTATGGTGGAGATATTGAAGTCGGAACCGACTGGTTCGATGAAATCTCTCAAACCGGTATGATGCAGAACTACGACCTCTCCTTCGCGCAGGGAAGCGATCGTGGGGGGGTGTATTTTTCTGTGAATTACCTCGACCAGCAGGGTGTGGTCATTGGCACGGACTATACGCGTTTCGGTGCCCGCTTCAACTCCAATTATTCCTTCCTGGATGGTCGGGTAACCGTTGGTCAAAACTTGAGTGTGAGCCGTGGAGAGCGGGCATGGATGGATGTAGGATTTGGCGGTACTCCTGAGCAGGGACCTTACCGGATTAAGTCAATCCTGCCAGTGCGTACTGAAGATGGTCGCTTCGCAGGCCCTCCGGGAGGTGGTTTCTCAGACCGTGACAACCCAGTTGCCCTGGCCAATGACAACCGCGACGACCGAATCAACAACCTCAAGGTGTTTGGTAACATCTTCGCCAATGTGCAGATCCTTGATGGACTTTCTTTCAGAACCAACTTTGGCCTTGATTACGACAACATTCAGGCGGTGGATATCTTCCGCACATATTCCCGTGGATTCCTCGCTAATAATGTCGCTGAGCTCAACGAAACCAACCGGAATTTTTCCAACTGGGTATTCAACAACACCCTTACCTATACCAAAGATTTCGGAAAGCACAGCTTCACGGCTCTCGCCGGAACCGAAGCCGTGCAGAATTCTGTGTCGTTTTTTACAGCAAATGCTAAGGAATTTGCCCTCGAAACAGTGGATTACTTTCAACTCAGTGCTGCCTCAGGTGAGAAAAATGCCAGTGGTGGAGAGACTTGGTTTTCGCTGTTTTCCTACTTCGGAAAGGTCAATTACTCTTTTGGCAGCAAGTACCTGGCTTCTGCCACTATCCGTCGTGATGGGTCTTCCAGGTTTGGGATCAACAATCGGTTTGCTGTATTTCCTGCGGCCTCCTTTGGATGGAGAATCAGTGAGGAAGCCTTTATGGACAATTTGCCAGCCGTTTCTGACCTGAAGGTACGTGTCGGCTGGGGACAAACCGGAAATCAGGATATCCTCAACGATGCCCGGTTCAGCCTCTACCAGGCTGTCTATGCACCCGCCAACAACGTATTGCCCTGGGGCGGTGGTTGTGCAGAGATTGTATGTCCCGATGCTGCTACCTCCTATGATATTGGAAACAATGACTCTGGCATTCTGCCATCCGGATTTCTTGCGACTCAGACTGGAAACGATGACCTGAGATGGGAAACCCAAACGGAGATTAATGTCGGATTTGATTTCGGTCTGTGGTCACAGCAGGTGACGGGCTCACTGGAACTCTTTCAAAAGCAAACAGAGGATATTCTGATTCGCCCAACTACCATTGGTGCCTATGGGGATGGATCACGCCGCTTTGAAAACGGCGCCAGCATGCAAACAACAGGGTGGGAATTGACCCTCCAGTACAATGCTCCCGGTACACCGGATTTCTACTACACCATCGGGGTAAATCTCTCAGCTTTTGATGCCATCATCACGGATCTGCCTGAGGACCTCTACACCTCATTCCCTGGTAATGAAGAACAGAACATCATTGGCCAGGCGCCAAATGCCCTGTTTGGCTATCGCACAGACGGGATCTTCGCTAGTCAGGAAGAAGTAAATGCGCATGCCGACCAGGTGGGCGCACGGGTTGGTGCCCTGCGTTTTGTGGACCTGAATAATGACGGCGTGATCAATGTGCTGGACCAGGAGTTCAACGGTGCCAATGGCGTAGCCAAAGTTAATTTTGGACTTAACCCGGTCATCCACTACAAAAACTTTGATTTCAACCTCTTCGTTTGGGGTGCGCTCGGACGTAGAGCAGTGCCAGCCAATCTCTATAAACTTGAGCTCGGAACACTCGACAATGGAGAAAATGGAGGAGTGAATCAGCTGGATGCCTGGTCTTTTACCAATCAGGATTCACACATTCCTGCGGTCAGTAACAGTAACCGTCCATTTGGTTTTTCTCATGACTACGACGTGAGAAACGGAAACTTCCTGTCATTCCGGCAGGCCACCCTAGGGTACACCCTGCCCCAGACTTCCTCTCTGGCC
>CAZLKP010000506.1:587-2959 GCA_964560095.1 uncultured Bacteroidia bacterium | reverse complement strand
CGTTTCATCCTCACAGATGACGGGACAGGATTTGACCGCACAGCCGTGGAAAGAATTAACGGATTGACTAACATGGCCACGCGTGCAGAACAAATGAATGCGGAATTTGCCCTGACATCCACCCCGTCGAGGGGAACCTCCATTCTCCTGACAAAAGAAATTCACCCAAATGGGTAATGGACTCACGCTCCGGGGATAACGACCTTGCAGGCATGAACAATAACCTCATTCATGTGTATCTGGTGGAAGATGATCCGGAACTGAGATCACTCATGACACTCTTGCTGGATGGCAGTCCGGGGTTCAGCTGTGCTAAGGCCGTTTCCCATGCAGAAACGGCCATCAAAGAAATTCCCGTTTTCCGGCCGGACCTTGTCCTAATGGACATTCACCTACCGGGGCAATCCGGGATTGAGGCGGTCAACACCTTACGGCTCCATGGCTATGAAGGTCAGATCCTGATGCTCACCGTCCAGGAAGATGACGCATCGGTGTTTGACTCCCTGTGTGCGGGAGCTTCGGGATATTTATTGAAGGACACCCCACCGGCACAGTTGCTGGAGGCGATACGGGAAGCTTCGCAGGGAGGCGCGCCCATGAGCCCGTCGATTGCCCGCAAGGTGATCCGGTCTTTTCAGGTACCCAAAGTGCCCTCCACACTCTCTACCCGGGAAATGGAGGTCTTGTCTTTACTCTGCAATGGAGAAAATTACCGGACGATTGCAGACAAGCTTTTCGTAAGTACCAATACGGTAAAAGCACATATCAAAAAGATTTACGAAAAGCTTCATGTGCACACCCGGGCCGAAGCCGTCAAAAAAGCGCTGAAAGAGGGCTGGATCTGACAGGAAGAAAACTACCCAAACGGGGGATTGATTTCCCATGGCTTTCGGGTGAGCTTTGAATCATCAAACAAACAAAGATGGCACATTCAACTGCGAAAAAGATTGGATCATCTGTGGGTGGTTTCCTGCTGGTGCTTGTGGGAGGATTTGGAGGAATGCTACTGCTGGGTCAGTTATGGCCCTTTCCCAAACAGCAGGGGCTCACGTATGTCGCCCATCCAACCATCGCTCTGGGCGGTACCCTGATTGCTGCTATCGTCTTTGTGGCGTTGCATCTCCTGAAACCAGGCAGGTTTCTCCCATGGCTTGCTGTCACCCTCTTTGCCAGCTGGACCTTCACCCTGTTCATCTGGAGCATGAGATAAATATGGATGTCTGAATTCCACCAAAACACAGCCTTCGGCTGTGAAGGAGCCCTTTTGCCTGTGTTCAACCACAAAAACCGTTGCTATGCCTCCCTTGAAGCGCTATCTCTCTGCCTTTCAAACCATCATACTCGTGGTCCAATTCGTTGCCGCCCAACCTTCTGACAGGGCTGGTTGTGAAGACCATCCCCTCATTTCCAGATATTCCGGATCCGTGCTGGCCTGGTGCGACGAAGACGAATTTTCTGAATATCACATCGCCATTGGTCCCCAAACAGGGTATCGCCACATTGATGACTGGCTGGATGTCCGTGGACAGGTATTCCGACTTTATTATACCCTACAGGGTGACCGAACGGTCACGGAAGTCTATTACAACTACCGCAATGCCCACGAAAAAGCTGGCATGAGCCTGCTGGCCAGTGGCCTTCATCCAGAGTCGAACGTCTCCAAAGAAGTCGGAGGCCGCACCTGGCTTGGAACAGCCTACGCTGCCAATCCTTTACCCAGTTCAGAAAGTATTAACCTGTTTCACGGTACCTCCACGTCTGCAGGGGCTGGGTACATGGCAGCAGAGCTCTCCCGACCAGAAGGATCTGTTTACGTAGTTGTCATGGTGTACCAACACAGCCAGTCGGAAGTGCTGACCATGATCGATATCATCGAATCAGCTCCTATGGATAATGATCTGGTCAGTGTGGACGCCGACTACATGGCCCGCCAGATTGATTCCTACGGCAAGGTGGCCGTGTACGGTCTGTTTTTTGACTACGACCGGGCCACGCTCACCGAAGAATCTTCCCCCGCTCTCCAGGAAATAGGAACCCTCCTAACGGCTCGTCCTGATCTGAACCTCTATGTCGTCGGCCATACAGATATGGATGGTAGCCTTGGCTATAATCTGGAACTCTCCGAACGTCGTGCCCAGTCTGTGATAGATGCCCTGGTCCATGATTATGGCATCGCCGGATCCAGGCTCGAAGCCCACGGCGTGGGTCCACTGGTGCCAGTCAGAAGCAATCAACAGGAAGCTGGAAAAGCGGAAAACCGACGAGTAGAACTTGTTCAACGCTGACAGCGTGTCCCATTACATATCCAACCTCAATTATTTAACCAACAATTGACATGAAACATTCTTATTTCACAGCCATCATGCTTCTTT
>CAZLKP010000506.1:0-577 GCA_964560095.1 uncultured Bacteroidia bacterium | reverse complement strand
GGCCATCCTGGGTAGCTGCAGCAGCTGTAACAGAACCACTGAAGACCCTTATGTTGTGCCGGACCTGGTGTTTCAGGCGACCATCTCCGGAGCTGAATCCAGAACCATTGATGAAACGCTGGAGGAAAACATGGTGACAACCTTCACGGCTGCAGGTTCCCACACCTCTGCCTCCAATCTTTTGCTGATCACGGCCACGGAGCTGCAGGTATATTCTCTTGGGTTTTCTGTCGAAACGCCCCAGTTGACGGAAGACACCTACACCTTTGATGGCACCCAGACCCTGACGTTTGTCACTTATAATGATCTGGGAACCGGTGCCAACTACCGGGCGACCAGTGGCACACTCACTCTATCGAAGGTAGAACTCTTCCAGGATCTCGGCAGCACCGTCGGGGCCGGTGACGACTACTTTGTGGATGGAAGCTTTGATGTGACCATGGCTGATCCCAACAACCCGACGAATACCATCACGGCAACCGGCACATTCAGCGGCCTGAACATCAAGACCAGATAACCCGGCTCTAGATTCACAGCATTTTCAACCAGGAAATTTCCTTTTGGGTGAGCACTCTCC
>CAZLKP010000505.1:0-2964 GCA_964560095.1 uncultured Bacteroidia bacterium | reverse complement strand
GCGAATGTGATAGCGGAGTTTGGCATACAAAAACAGCGAGGTATTGACGCTGAAATGATAGCCCGTCAGTAATTCTTCCAATTTACCGTCGAGGAAGTCATAGCGAAGATGGGAGTCTTCTATTCTTCCTTTATTCTCTTGCAGGCTGTACATCAGGAAGTTGATCATCAGGTCTAGCCGCTTATAGGTTGGGTCTTCGTGAAACTCTTCCTTGATTTTCATCACCTTTTCCAGAGCAGCTTCCGGTGGCTCCATGTCACATCGAATCGTTTCTGGGATGTGAATGAACAGCTGGGCGAATACGTGAACAATGGCTTTGGATACATAGAGTCGGTGCGAATCGTAGAGATCGGCGAGGTTGCTCAGCTTTTCCATGCAGCGAACCATGGTATTGAGATCCTTGTCTCTGCGACTCAATTCATATTCGTCAAATGCTTTGTAAAAGGACCGAACGAGTTCTTCTGCCTTGTCCATCGCCACGGCATAGGCTACCTGCTGCTGATAGCGACGCTTATAATATGAGTGCTGGTCGGAAAAATTATGGATGTTCTGCAACTGCTTGTAGACCAGCATCAGGCCATAGGGAAAATCCTCGCGGAGGAGTTCTTTTTCCAGCTTTTCGAGGGCTGCTTCTGCGATTTCTCGGGTCGAGTCAAAGACCAGATCTGTGACTGTAGAAATGCGGTGAATCAGGGCAAGATTCTCCCCTCCCAGACGACGAAGCAGAAAGTCTTCGATGCGGTCGGCTAACCGTGATTTGAGAACATAAAAGGCTGCTGGATTGATGTCGTTTTTATCCAGAAACAACTTGTCCGGGGCAAAAGGATCTTCTTTGATACACTCCAAAAACGCCATGGTTTTCAGAGCCTGGGTTGAAACAAGGCTTTGATACAGCTCGTCATACTCCTCGTCAGTGAGCTGATTGACAATCTTGTAGAGATTCATAAGTTACGTTCCTCTTTGTGATCAATATCAGGAGGTAACATGTTAACCAGGAATTGCAAAAGCTAGCGGGCAAAAAGACATCTGATCTTTCTACATTCGAAATATATGCCGGGTGTCACAAAATTCCTTGCTCATGTAGGTTTTCAGATCATTTCGGTGTCCATATTTACCAGTCAAGGGGAAATCAGTTCCTTATCCCTGGCATTCTTGAGCTCAACCAACAGATATTCTGATTGAATTTTTCTCTTAATCCGGGAACAGCATGCAGGATGCCCGGATTTTTTGCCGAAATTCAGAAAAGTACTTTGCTCTGTGATCAACCAATCTGTAACATTTTCCCTGTCATGCTCGATTTAGGGTTCGTAAGTGCCATTCTCCCTACCTATTCTCTGGAAGAAGTGATGACTTTTGCCGCTCAGCATGGATTTTCCTGTGTGGAAGTCATGTGCTGGCCCCGAGGCAAAGCAGAACGTCGCTATGCTGGCGTGACCCATCTGGATATGGATCAGTTTGACGAAGCCACTATGGATCGGGTGAAACAATTACAGGATCAGCATGGCGTATATATCTCTGGCCTTGGGTACTATCCCAATCCGCTGGATCCGGATGCTGATAGCTCCAACCTATACCTCCACCACATACATCAAATCATTCGAGCTGCAGCTAGGCTCGGCATTCCGGTGGTCAATACCTTTATCGGCCGAAACCCGGCGACAAGTATTGAGGAAAACCTGGAAGTATTTGCCGAAACCTGGCGACCAACCATTCAGCTCGCAGGCGAGCTGGGCGTGAAAATCGGCATCGAAAACTGCCCCATGCTGTTTACCAAAGATGAATGGCCCGGCGGAAAAAACCTGGCAATCAGCCCAGCCATCTGGGATCAGATGTTTGAGATTTTCCCTGATCCGCATTTTGGCCTCAATTATGATCCCTCTCACCTGGTCTGGATGCATATGGATGAGGTCCAGCCCATCTACGATTACCCCGATCGCCTCCATCACATTCATCTCAAGGACGTGAAGGTGTATCAGGACAAATTGAATAGATACGGAATCCTGGCCTATCCCCTTCAGTTTTATTCACCCAAAATTCCCGGACTTGGTGATGTGAGATGGGGGGCTTTTTTCTCTGCCCTGACCAGCGTTCACTACCGGGGCCCTGTTTGCATTGAGGTGGAAGACAAGGCCTTCGAAGGATCTGAAGCAGATATCCACAAGGCAATTCTCAGCTCACGCAATTATATCCGTCAGTTTGTCCCGGAATGACATTTTGCCTCCATTCCCGTCTGAAGAAATAGCGGATGAAACATCTGCCAGATGTTTTCGTCTAACCTCCGGACCAACGACAACCAGAACCCAGCCCTATCTAGTACACCCAGGTAGCAGAGTTATTCAGAATGCCACAAAACGAACGCAACGCTGTCATCCTTGCCACTGGCGCCTACCATCCCAAAAGGGTGCTCCCCAACTCGTATTTTGATGAGTTGCTAGGGGAAAATGTGAGTGACTGGCTGGAGTCCAACCTAGACATTCATGAGCGAAGGTGGTGCGCCGGGGATGAATCTACAGCTGATATGTGTGTGGCGGCGGCAGAGCAAGCCCTGGAGCGGGCCGGTCTCGAAGCCAAAGATCTTGACCTCATCATCGTGGCAACGGACACCCCGGAGTATCTCACGCCTTCTACAGCTGCTGTAGTTCAGTATCGGCTCCGTGCCGGACATGCCGGCACATTCGATCTCAATGCAGCCTGCGCTGGGTTTGTCACAGGGCTGGACGTTGGGTCTAAATACATCCGAACGGATCAACGCTATGAGCGTGTGCTGGTGATCGGGGCTTATGCCATGAGCAAATACCTGAATCCGAAGGACAAAAAAACCATCACCCTCTTTGCAGATGGTGCCGGAGCGATTGTCCTGGGAGTCGAATACAACACCCAGCGGGGATATCTCGACAGCGAACTCATTACCCTGGGGCAGTATTACGACGGCATGGGCATTTATGGCGGTGGCACGCAAAATCC
>CAZLKP010000504.1:0-2965 GCA_964560095.1 uncultured Bacteroidia bacterium | reverse complement strand
TGCTGCAAATCTGGGAGATTTCCCCTAGTGGATCAATGGCTGTAGAGCCCGTTGTGCCTATCCCTGCTACGACGCACAAAGGTTCGTACCCATCAGTCAGGTCTTTCTTGATGGCGGCTTCCAGGAGTTCAGGCTTCATAGCAAATGCTTCATCGGTTCCGATTTTGACAAAGTTTTCGGAGCCCAGCCCGGCGATTTTTACTGCTTTTTCGATGCTCGAATGAATGTGTCTGGACCCATACACGCGAAAGTGTCGGTGCCCCTGAAGCCCTCGTTTATTTACAGTGAAGTCAGTGAGGCGCTCTCTGGCAGTAAGTACGGCGCAAAGGGTAGCTTCGGAGGCAGTGGATTGAATCACACCATGCCAGGACTCAGGAATGCCAATGAGTTTGCCCAGCCATTTCGTCATGCGTTCTTCCAACTCTGCAGCAGCAGGAGAGGTGTCCCAGATCATGCACTGGGCCCCGAGGGCTGCCGTGAGCATTTCGCCCAAGAGGGAAGGGTAGGAGGTATTGGCCGGAAAATAGGCCATAAAGCCCGGATGCTGCCAGTGGGTCATGCCTGGGAGAATGATTTGCTGGAAGTCCTCCCAGATCTGATCCATAGATTCACCCTGGCCTGGAGCCTTCGCTGGAAGCTTCTTTAGAATATCCCCCGGCGACACCTGAGATTTCACCGGGTAGTCTCCGATCTCTTCATAGTAGTCGCCGATCCAATCGATGAGCTTGTGGCCCCATTCTCTGAATTCGTCGCGTTGTATCATGTCTTTTCCAGACTAACTAACTGAATGTTGTTGTGAACTTAATCATCCTGCCGGGAAAATGTTGTGAATCCATAACGCCTTTCCCGATATTCCCTCAATTCAAAATTTCTGTTAGTTTGCTGCTGTCATTTATCTCCTTAATTCCATCCCATGACTTCATTTCACGTTCGCGACAATGATCTCCTGGAGGGAACCATATCCCTCAAATCTTCTACCGTCATCACGCGATCTGCCGCAGGTTCGCCCCTCGACCAACTGCTGGGCCCCAAGGTTGCTATGATGTCTTTGGGGGCAGGGACACGGTCCACGTTAGGCGAAGAGGCGAATGTGATCGAAATCCGGGATTTGCATGTGAAAGATCCTGATGTACTCAGACATCAACCGATTCAGTTTGAACTGCCGGGAACCCTGGGGGATCAGGAGGTGATCTTTCCCATTACCTTCGACGGAGAGCATTATCGGGTTCTTGGGGAGTCTGTGGTGGAGGAATCTGGCCAGGTCGTAGTGAATGTACGCGAGTTTCCGGTCGGAGATCCGGCAGTAAAATCACAGGTACCGGATCCCTTTGATGATGGCGAAGACACCCGAAGCCTGGGCAATGCCCTCAAACTGGCTTTTTTCAAGGTAGTCCTGGAAGAAGACAATCTCAATAAGCTCCGCTGGAATGAATTCATGGATGAAGAAACAGTAGAACAGCATCTTGATGGCGTCAAAGACAAGGTAGCAGAGGCAAAGAATATTCTTATCCTCATCCATGGTATCATTGGTAACACGATGGATATCGCCACTGGGCTGGGCAAAGCCAATACCCCCGATGGCTCGGAGCTGAAAGACGCCTATGACCTGGTGCTCAGCTACGATTACGAAAACCTGAATACGCCCATTTCCCAAACCGGCCTCCTGTTCAAAAAGGCGCTCATGGAAGCTGGAATCACGCGGGATGATGACAAAACGGTTTCGATTCTCGCTCACTCCATGGGGGGGTTGGTTTCCCGCTGGATGATCGAGCAGGAGCAGGGCTACGAACTGGTGGATGCCCTCATTTTGGCGGGCACACCCAACTTCGGCTCCAACTTTGGCAAAATCGAATCCGTTCGGTCCTTTTCGGTGATCGTTCTGGATCTGGCCCTCAATTTCCTGCCCAATCTGGTTCCATTTGCTGCCACGGCTCTCAAGATTCTGAAAGCTCCTGCACAAGTATTGGTTACCCTGGGCGAGATGGAGCCCGAATCCGATTTCCTCAACAAGCTCAACGCCAGCCCAGATCCGGGCGTTCCTTATTTTATTGTCGGAGGTGATGCCACTTTGTATGAAACTGCACAGGAGGGGTTTGGCAAATTGATGGAAAAGCTAGAGCTCGCCGTTGGAAATCTGGTCAACCCCGGGAAAAAGCACGACATTGCTGTGGAGTTGGATAGCATCTTTAACGTATAGGTCACAGCCTGGCGAAGCCGGAACCCACAACCCAAAGTACTCACACCCATTTGCCACCACCTCAATTATTTCCACTCGGAACCCGGCATGCAAGCCCTGATTGATGTTGGTCTTGGTGCCAAACACAAAGATGGCGGTGTGGCTGTTTCCACTTTGGATATACCCGAAAAAAAGCCCGAAGACCAGTCTGCCGTGGACAACCTGGTGGACAAAGTGGAAGATCTCAATCTCTGGGACCGATTTGTGAAGTGGTTGCGGGAAGTGATGGGCGTGTGAGAATGGCGAAGGTCGAAACCTGGAATGTACTCTGCGCCATGTCCCACAATCTGGCCACCGCTATGGTATTTTTCGTGAGTTTGGGACGGGGTATCGCCGGACCGCAACAGGGCGGACTCAATGCGCTTGTGACCTTGGGCGTGTGGTTTGTCCTCCTCTGGCCTACTATCGAGGCTGCTAAAAATCATCCTCAATGGCAATGATGAGGCCATCGATACGAAAGGTGCGTGGCTTGAGGCGTCTGAAAATGCCTCTGAGTTTCCAGGTAGCGATTTCGCGGCCTCTGAAAGTAATCCTGAGCATGGTAAGTGGGGTAGTGGTGAAAGAGGAATGAATGTGAGCTTATGGGATCGTCCCGTCGGGCACAAAGGTAACAGAAAGTGGATAGATTTGGCTAGCGGAAAAACAGCCACTCCACGAATGTTCAGGTTGATTCCGGAATTTGACACGACCGTTCACTTTCGGTTGGTGTTATGAGGCATGGGGGTGTTT
>CAZLKP010000503.1:0-2966 GCA_964560095.1 uncultured Bacteroidia bacterium | reverse complement strand
ATTCCTTCGTCGGGGGGGGCTTTGGAAATACCGCCTCGCAGGACTATTCCTTCGTCGGGGGTGGGAGATTGAATACCGCCTCTGGGGACTATTCCTTCGTCGGGGGGGGAGAATATAACCAGGCACCTTCATACGGCGAAGCTGTCCTTGGAGTCTATGCCGAGACCTACACACCTCAGAGTACCACCACCTTTGATGCGGCCGACCGCCTCTTCGTGGTCGGAAATGGAACCAGTACCAGTGCCCGCTCCAACGCCATGACGCTGTATAAAGGAGGTCAGCTGGTCTTCAAGGGGGATTATGACCCTGGCTATAGCGGGGATCTCCCGGCTACAGGCGCAGGTACCCGCCTGATGTGGGTACCGCAGAAAGCAGCTTTTCGGGTAGGAAATGTCACTGGCACCCAGTGGAACCAGGCCTCCGTGGGGGTTTATTCTACGGTAACCGGCGGCCGCGACAATATAGCCTCAGCCCTATATTCCACCGTCGGAGGAGGAAAACAGAATACGGCCGAAGGAAACGAGTCCTATGTCGGAGGAGGAGAATTCAATCTAGTTCAAGGAATCGGATCTGTTATAGCCGGAGGTTCAACTAACCAGGTCTTGGGTAATTATAGCACGATTCTGGGTGGAAAAGGTCTGGTGGCTCAATCCTATGGAGAAATAATGCTCGGTACATACAACCTTTTTAACAATAACCCTAGTGCTACCTCCTTCGTAGCCACTGATCGTCTTTTTGTGATCGGTAATGGTGCCGGGACTAGCAGCCGCTCCAACGCCCTCACCATGCTCAAAAATGGCAATACTGTCTTGGGAGGCATCGATCCAGGTAATTATCGCCTGAAAGTGGTCCAGACAGGCAGTTTTGGCATAGACCTCGAAAATACTAATGGTGAGGACTGGGAATGGTTTGTGAACGGTACCGCAAAGCTTACCCTCTGGCACAATGGGCTAAAAGGCACCTTTGACGACGCTTCTGGTATCTATACGGCGCTCTCCGATGCCCGTCTCAAGACGGCCATTGTGGCCATGCCCTCCGTCATGGACCGGGTCATGCAGCTGCAGCCCAGTCAGTATCAGTATCGCGAAGACGAATCCAACCGCCAGTACCTGGGCTTCCTCGCCCAGGAAGTAGAGCCGCTCTTCCCGGAACTGGTGCGCGCACCCGACCCCAACAGTGAGCGGGAATCCTACTACACCCTGGACTACAG
The DNA here is from genome assembly GCA_964560095.1 of uncultured Bacteroidia bacterium. Classification (GTDB taxonomy): domain Bacteria; phylum Bacteroidota; class Bacteroidia; order J057; family J057; genus JANQTF01. The sequence goes on along the minus strand of CAZLKP010000503.1, from coordinate 1,756 downwards.
CGGCTTTGGCATCGTGGCCATCAAGGCCGTGCAGGAGCAGCAGCAGCTGATCGAAGCCCAGCAGGCCGAGATTGAGGCGCTGAAAGCCGAAGTCGAGCAACTGCGCAGCCTCGAAGCGCGCCTCTCCCAGCTCGAAGCCTCGCTCAACAACTAAACTCCTCTGGCTATGAAATACCTGATATGTACCCTGGCCTGCCTGTTTAGCCTCGAGAGCTACGGGCAGGTACAAATTGAGGGAGGTGCCCATATCGTCGTCAGTGGCGCTCCAGTCCTCGTGGTGCAGGACCTTGATTGGCAGCAGAACGGCAATATGATCCCCGCTCAATCCGAAGTTATCTTTCGGGGTGGCGCCAGCACCATCAGCGGGACGGGGGCGAGCTTTCACCGCCTGACCCTAGACAAGAGCAGCGCGGGCCTACAGTTGCTGACATCGGTATCCGTCGACGACGAACTGCGCTTCACCCAGGGTTCCCTGGACCTCAATGGCCAGGAAGTGGACCTGGGCGCCACCGGCAGCCTGGTCAACGAGAGCGAAGCCCACCGCGCCTTCAACAGCGGAGCGGCTACGGCCCGCATCCTCGCCGTACGCGACCTCAACGCACCCAGCCAGGCCAATCCCGCCAACCTGGGCCTCCTCATTACCTCGACCGCCAACCTCGGCAGCACCAGCCTCAGCCGGCACTTCAGCGCCCAAAACGTGGGCGCCGCCAGCGGCATCGAGCGCTACTACGTGCTGGTCCCGACCAACAACGCCGGGCTGAATGCGACCTTACGCATCACCTACTTCGATGCCGAGCTAAATGGAGCCGACGAGAGCGACCTGGAAGCCTTTCTCAGCGCGGACAATGGCCTCAGCTACACCCCCATGGGCTTTGCTGGCCGGGACGCTAACGCCAACTTCGTGGAGTTCGCCGAGGTGGATCAGTTTCCCGCTGCCAACCGCCTCACCCTGGCCGAGTTCAACGCCACGGCCTTCCCCGTGGAGTGGCTGGGCTTTACAGCCACGGCCGTGGGCGAACGGGTGCAGTGCCTGTGGGAGACCGCAACCGAGCTCAACAGTGACTACTTCGTGGTGGAGCGCAGCGCCGATGGGGGGGACTTCGAGCCCTTTGCCACCCTGCCTGCCGCTGGCAATAGCCAGGACCTGCGCAGCTACGAAGCCTGGGACGAGCAGCCCTTCTTAGGCCGCTCCTGGTACCGCGTGCAGCAGGTGGACCTCGACGGCAGCTACAGCTATAGTCCCATGGTACAGGTGGCCTTCACCCCGAGCCTGCAAGCCACCCTCGCACCCAATCCCGCCGACGAAGTCTGCTTTCTGAACCTACAGGCCCTCGATGAGGGGCTCTTGCAGCTGAGTCTCTACGACCCGCGTGGTCGCCTGGTGCAGCTACAGCAGCGGGCCCTCGTCCCGGGCCTCAACCGCATCAAGATTGACGTCAGTCTCCTGAGTGAAGGGGTGTACCAGCTCATCGCCCAACAGGGCGGGCAGCAGTTCCGCCTACCGCTGATGGTGCGCTGATGCCCCCGCATCAGAGGTACAACCGATGAATCAGCCGGCAAGCAGGCAGGCATTTTAGGGTTCTGAGCGACCCCAACTACTTCAGCCGCACCTTTTCGGAGGAATTTGGGTATCCGCCGAGTGAGGTGCGCAGGTAGCTAAAAATCAAATACTTATAACTCAACAGGAGGCACACATGAAAAATACGTGTTAGGATTTCCTGGTCCGATGGGGAATAGGTGCAGGAGAAGAACGGTC
>CAZLKP010000502.1:0-2982 GCA_964560095.1 uncultured Bacteroidia bacterium | reverse complement strand
CATGCCGGCTCGCGTGTGGCCATGGACGAAATCCAGAAGGCTATTCAGAAACTCAGTTATGAGTACAAGACTCCCTTCATGATGCACTTCAAAGGGTATAAGTACTTCGAGATTGCTGATATCCTTGACATTCCGATCGGAACTGTCAAAAATAGAATTCACATTGCCCGCAAGGAACTTAAAAAAGAATTGAAAGCATACCGAAGCTAAACAATGCGTAATTTTTGTTGAACTTTTCTGAATTTGGTCAAACCTTTTTTCAGGACTTTGTGTTATCATTACCAAATGTTGAAGCACAGGTCTGATAGATTAAAAGATTTCCCGCATCACCTGTTAATTGGAAAGGGCTGTGCAAACATGCATAGCCCTATTTTTATTAAGTATTTCTGCTATGATCGTGCCCATGGAGCTTTACCGGAATACCTGCCTTGAGTGTTCCAAACTGATAACCCGGCGCTACAGTACCTCGTTCAACCTCGGCATCAGAACCTTGAGCCGGAAGTATCACGGGCCTATTTATGCGATTTACGGATTCGTAAGATATGCAGATGAAATCGTGGACACCTTCCATAACTTCGACAAGGCTACCTTGCTTGATCAGTTCAAAGCTGATACCTATTCCGCCATTCAAGCCAGAATCAGCCTGAATCCCGTTTTGCATTCTTTCCAAGATGTAGTCAATCGCTACCATATCGAGTATGAGCTCATTGATGCCTTTTTGATGAGCATGGAAATGGACCTTACGGAGACTGAATACTCAGAAATTAGTTACGAAGAATATATTTACGGCTCAGCTGAGGTAGTGGGGCTGATGTGTTTGCGTGTATTCTGCGAAGGCGATGAGGAGCAATATCAGCGCCTCAAGGATTCGGCCAGATCATTGGGGAAAGCCTTCCAAAAAGTCAATTTCCTGCGTGACATTAAGTCTGACTACCAGGATCGGGGGCGGGTGTATTTTCCCGGTGTGAGCTTTGAAGAATTTACTGAAGAGGTAAAAACAGAGATTGAAGCGGATATTGCCAGAGACTTTGCTCATGCTTATGAGGGGATTGTTCAGCTCCCTGATGGCGCTAGAAAAGGGGTGTATCTGGCCTATCGCTACTACATGAGGCTGTTTCGGAAGATTTCACACATGCCAGCCAATCGCATTCTCCGAGAGCGAATCCGGGTAGCTGATTCCCGGAAAATCGGAATCCTGATCGGAACGTATTTTCAAATGCAGCTGAATTCTTTCTGATTGTCCATGTCGCTTCACCAGATTCGGGAACAGTTCCAGGCTGCTGCCAAATCCCCACTAGCCATCCGCGGGCTCCGACAGGCGTTACAAGAACACCCCAGCCCGGACTCAGGACTGGTTCTGGCCTATCAGGCAGCTGCCACGGCCCTTGAGGCCGACCAATACTTCAATCCCATTTCTAAATTACGGCACTTTCGACAGGCATTATCTTTATTCGACAAAGCCATTAAACGAGATCCTGACCACCCGGAAGTGCGGTTTTTGCGTTTTATCATTAATACCAATACGCCCACCCTGCTTCAGGAACACATTGAAGAAGATAAGCGAATGCTGGTAAAAGGAATGATGAGATACCGAGATTTTGACTTATCAAAGGAGGACGTGGAAGCATTCTGGCGGGAGTGCCGACAAACCGGCCGGTTTTCGCGAAGTGAAGTTGATGATATCACTATCAGGTTATCACAGATATGAACCATTACATCTACCTGTTTCTGGACGTATTTACGTTGCTAGGGCCGCTGGCTTTATCATTCGATAGAAAAGTCGCCTTCTACAAAAACTGGTCGGCCCTCCTCCCTGGCATTCTGGCTGCGGCAACGCTGTTTATTGTTTGGGATGTCTGGTTCACCGATATGGGCGTCTGGGGATTTGCCGATCCCTATCTTGTCGGAATTTTCGCCTTTGGGCTGCCACTGGAGGAATGGTTGTTTTTTCTTGTGGTGCCCTATGCCTGCGTTTTTATCTACGAGGTGATGTCGGCTTATTTTCCCACAGCACCTGATCGGCTCTGGGCCAAAAACCTGGCTGTCGGTCTGGCTGTATTGCTGATGATTCTGGGAATCATGAATATCGGTCGCTGGTACACATCGGTGACGTTCATTGGGACATCCATCCTGTTATTGCTGAATGTGTTTGTTTTTCGGGTTTCATACCTCGGTCGATTCTGGAAGGGCTATGCAGTATCTCTGGTTCCATTTTTGTTGGTCAACGGGGTTCTCACTGCTCTGCCCGTTGTGTGGTATCATGACGCTGAAAATCTGGCGATCCGCATCTACACCATTCCCGTTGAAGACAGCATGTATCTGGTCTGGCTGTTGCTGATGTGCATCAATGTGTATGAATGGCGTAAGAAAAAGTCAGCAACGTCTCACTTACCAGTATCCTCCTCCCATGCTACCTGAGGGCTTGATCTCTCGGATCGCCTCTCGCATCGTCCGCACCCGCACCGGATCTGGCGGTTGAGTCCAGTCGCCTTGTCGCTTGATCCAGGATCCAATAATGAATCCATCGGCCTTTGCATACTGGCGGACATTGTCAGGGGTAATGCCCGATCCAATCCATACGGGCACATTAGTGGCCAGCTTCACGGCAGCCAGGTCATCCCGGGAAGCAGGCTCTCCGGTGGCAGTGCCTGTCACAATCAATCCGTCGCTCTGAAAAAAGGCCGCAGCTCTGGCTGTTTCCGCCAGATTGACATCTGCTGTAGGGGCATGGGCCGCATGTTTTTTCTTAATATCTGTCACAATGCGGATATGTTCTGCGCCTATCATTTTCCGGTAGCGAAGCAAGGTGCCTGCATCGGCCTGGAGCCACCCTTCGTCTGCCACATGGCCAAAAACAAATCCCTCCGCCCGTATAAAATCGCATTCCGCTGCCATAGCTGCTGCGAGAGCGGCCTGATTGGCGCCGGCCAGGATCTGAACGCCCACTGGCAGGCCACTTTCGGATTTGACTATGTCCAGACA
>CAZLKP010000501.1:0-2993 GCA_964560095.1 uncultured Bacteroidia bacterium | reverse complement strand
GAGAATGAAGTATTTGCAGAAAAAACCCGCCTATGTCCTGTTGGAAGATGGGCTTTTTTTTGAAGGCGTAGCCATCGGAAAAGAAGGAACCACCACCGGTGAGTTGTGCTTCAACACCAGTATGACAGGCTACCAGGAAGTCTTCACCGACCCATCTTACTACGGACAGGTCCTCATCGAAACGCATACGCACATCGGCAATTATGGTGTTCATAGCCTGGAATATGAATCCTCTTCAGCCAAAATTGCCGGGCTGATCGTGAGAAACTTTGCTACTTTGTATTCGCGAAGCGATGCCGAACAATCGCTCGACCTGTTTTTGAAACACAACAACATCGTCGGGATTTCTGATGTGGATACCAGAGCGCTGGTGACACATATTCGGGATAAGGGTGCGATGAACTGCATCATTTCTTCCGAAACATCTGTCAAGAAAGAATTGCAAAAGCAACTCAAAAAATGTCCGCCCATGAGCGGCTTGGAGTTGTCCAGCAAGGTCAGCACCGTTACCCCCTATTTTCATGGAGATCCATCTGCCAGATTTCGGGTCGCTGTGCTGGATGTTGGCGTGAAAAAGAGCATCCTGGAAAACCTGTCCAAGCGAGGTTGCTATTTGAAGGTATTCCCAGCCAAAGCCACTTACGAAGAACTCAAAAGCTTTGATCCGCACGGATACTTCGTATCAAATGGCCCCGGCGACCCGGCCGCCATGCCATATGCAATCAAGACCATCAAAAAGATCATGGAGGCCGACGAGCCCGTGTTCGGCATTTGCCTCGGTCATCAACTCCTGGCATTGGCTAATGGTGTGGAGACCTACAAGCTCCATACTGGCCACCGTGGTGCCAACCATCCTGTCAAAAACCTGATGTCAGGCCTCAGTCAAATCACCTCTCAGAATCACGGCTTTGGGGTGAGTCAGCAGGCCATTGAAACCAATCCCAATGTGGTCATCACCCATGTCAATCTGAACGACGACACCATCGAAGGGATCCGTATCCGGAACAAAAAAGCATTTTCCGTGCAGTTCCACCCGGAAGCTTCCCCTGGCCCTCACGACAACTACTACCTCTTCGATGAGTTTATCCAGATGCTGGGCGGAGAGTAACTAGGTTATCATATTATTTCATTCAATGGGACTTTCTGCATGTATGCAGGAAGTCCCATTTGCTTTTTCAAATCCTATTGATTTAACAATATTTATTTCTAACTTATGAATGAAAAGCACAAACAACACAACATGAAAACGTAATATGTAATTGTTCCAACACTTTTCTGGCTTATATAGAATGGTTCTTCGGTCGAAGAATCACGAAATCTCTTGCGATTGCGCGCAAGAATAATTACCCCTATTGTTATTTTACTGGCAAAAAGGGTTAAAAAGTGTTGGCTTTCGCGTTCCTTCCTCAGCATCATTTCCCATTAATTCTAGCGTCATGTTCACATTCCTGACACACAAAAAGAAGAGGAACAGCTGGCCGCTTTCCTTACTCCTATGCCTGATTTTTTGCCTTCCTGCTAGTCTATCGGCCCAGGACAGCCCTGATCGGCCTCCCGGGGCGGAGGCTCAGCCTCCTACAGATGACACAATTGTGCAAGACTTAGGCACACCTAAACCGCCATGGGCCACAGAAGACAAGGGCTATGACATTCAGTTTTCTACCCCCTTGCCTACGGAAAAACTCTTTGATTCTACAGATTATTATTATTTCGGGCCTGATAAAACAGAGTATTTCCAGCTTGTCACCGATGAAATTCTGGTGAGATTTAGCCCCAATGCCACGAGTGAACAGATTGACAGCATTCTCCAACAAGAAGCGAAGGTAAATACCTTGGACCCAGACATGAGATTTGCTTCTCCACGAGTCACCCTCATCGGATTGAACGGCATGACGGAAGATGATTCCGTTCTTGTGGTTCTGGAACGATTAAGGAAACATTCTTTGGTAGAATTCGCCAATCCCATGCTATTGTATTCGGACGGAACACGCCAGGGACTTCTCAACAAAATTCACGTAAAATTATCTTCAGGAGTACCTGGTGTGCTATTACATTCTTTGGCTGCCAGCTACTCAATGACTGTGCTATCCGAAGACCTCTACACACCGGGGATCTATTCTCTGGAATTAACGGGAAACACCCCTGGAAATGCATTGCAGATGTCTGTAGCCTTTATGCAAACCGGATTATTTGATTTTGCCGAACCAGAATTTCTGTTGAGGCTCAGGCCTCAAACCAACGATCCATTTTACAGTTACCAATGGTCTCATGAGAACACCTGGTCGAGTGTTCAATATTTCGGAACACCGGATGCCGACATGGACATCAACCTGGCCTGGAGTGTCACCCAGGGCTCATCTTCGATTGCTGTTGCGATCCTGGATGAAGGCGTGGATTTGGCGCATCCGGACTTGGTTGGGAACCTGGATCCGGGTTTTGATGCCACCGGCCTGGGTAGTAATGGTGGACCTAGTGGAGATGATGCCCACGGCACGGCCTGTGCAGGGATTGTGGCTGCCCTTGCAGACAACAACATCGGGGTTGCAGGCGTCGCTCCTAATACAAGAATCGTCCCAATCCGGATTGCCTACTCGGATGCGAATGGCAACTGGGTGACTTCCAATTCCGTGATTTCCAGTGGAATCAACTGGGCATGGAACCAGGGAGGAGCTGATATTCTGAGTAATTCATGGGGAGGAGGCAGCCCTAGCTCGTTGATTGATGCCGCCATTACAAATGCTCGAACAAGTGGCAGAGGTGGCCTCGGTTCTCCTGTACTGTTCTCAGCAGGAAATGGAAATGGCACCCTCATCTATCCAGCCAATAACAACGAAACCATTTCAGTGGCAGCCATGAGCATGTGTAACGAGCGGAAAAATCCCTCCTCATGTGATGGCGAGACGTGGTGGGGCTCCGACTACGGAACCAACCTGGATGTCGCTGCTCCCGGGGTGAAGATCTATACCACGGATATTTCTGGTTCTGCTGGTTAC
>CAZLKP010000500.1:0-3023 GCA_964560095.1 uncultured Bacteroidia bacterium | reverse complement strand
GGGTGATACTTGGGATGCCTTCCATGAACTGGAAAGCAACGGCATTTCGGTCATTGACCGTGAGCATGCGATGGATCGACTTGGAGAAAAAATGTGAATCAGGGGGTTTTGATGCCCGGGATGTCTTCCAGCCATTGCTCGATTTTTTCCTGAATTCTGGATTTTGTGACCGGTTTGGCCATAAAGTCATTCATGCCGGCATCAATGCAGGCTTTCCTGTCGCGATCCGTTGTGTTGGCTGTGAGCGCAATAATTACCGGTTGCTGATCCAGATTGGACAAAGCTCTGATCTGTCGGGTTGCCTCAATGCCATCCATAACAGGCATTTGAATGTCCATGAAAATTAGCTGAAACTGTTTGCTACGGCACTGCTGGACCGCCTCTTCTCCGTTGACCGCTAGTGTGTGGGAATGTCCCAGCTTTTTGATCATGGTAGAGGCGACTTTTTGGTTGACCGGATGATCATCCACAATGAGTACCTCTAAAGGCTGACTTTCCTGAGATGGATCAGTTTGCGTTTGCATATTGAGAGAAAACAGTGAACCTTGCTCAATGTACTCAGCAGGTACTTCTAGCGTAAATGTACTTCCTTTTCCCGATAAACTTTTTACGAAAATACTCCCATTCATCGCTTTTGCGAAACGATGGCTAATGGTCAGGCCCAGCCCAACACCACTGTTGGAGCGAATTGTCGATGAATCTCCCATAACGAAAGGCTGGAAAATTGTTTTCAGCTGTTTTTGGGGTATTCCCTTCCCATCGTCTTTGACCCGGTATTGTAGAATGGCCTGATTCTCATCTGTCACAACTATCCGGCAATCTACCGACACCCGCCCCCATGAGGTAAACTTGATCGCATTATCCAGTAAATTGATCAGAACCTGATGGATCAGGTGATGATCAGCGCGCACCCGGATGGGGATATCGGGGATGGTGATGGTCAACTGGAGACCTTTATTCTCTGCCCATAAGGTCATTTTTGTGACAGCCAGGGCAGCCGGTTCTGTCATCCAAAATGGCTCGGGGTTTACACGCACCTCTGCTTCTTTCCCGAGATCGGCCACATGCAGGATATGGTCCACGGTTGTGAACAGGTTTTCGGCACTGATTCGAAGCTCACTGAGATTGTCTTCCTGCTCTGGATTCAGGGGGCCATCTTTCAGCATATCGCTGTAGTTCATGATCGCATGGATTGGCGTCCGCAACTCATGACTGATCACGGAAAGGAACTCTGACTTTGCTCTGGAAGCCTCCTCAGCCCCCTTCATCGCGACGATGGTTTCGTTTTGCTGGCGATCGGCCAGCCGGGAATAGTGGAAGGCGATGGCTACCACGATGATCAGGGTAATGCCAAAATTGATGGAGAAAATTTCCCTGATGACCTCATCGGAGAATGGCTGAACAGGGTTCAGGTACTGATAATCCGTCAGGTCTAGCCCTGCGAATGTTAGCAAACACAGGGCCCACATCAGCCTCCCAGTTGTACTTTTTCTGACATCATATATCAATACAAGGCCTGCCAGAAGCGGAATAAAAAACAACTGTTCGCCGGCTTCGAACCCCCGAATTGAGGCTGAGAAAAAGATTTTGATATTGGTTGTCAAAATCAGGAGCGATGCCCCCCACTGTGTTTGGTCGTATGCATTGGCAACCAGCACGCTGAGAAAGCCGAGGGCACTGGCCAACTCGACCCATCCCCAGCTATCAGAGGTTGGATTGATGGCCGGAAGGAAAAACGGAGCAACCAGAAGCACCGCCAGGAAAGAAACCCGGTTTAGGGTTTGGATGACTCTTTTTTCTTGTGGTGGAGTGCTGTCATTGACCCCAAGCTCAGATATACGATCCCATATTTTTTGAATACACTTGACCATAATTGGAGGTCGTAACTATCTGATTGAAACCTTGATGATAATTAGACCCTCATACTAGGAAAAATACCCCTGCCAACAGCGGTAATTTGCCCGTGATAATGACATGGGAATAGCGGCTCATAGAATCGCCCCGGTAAAGATGGATGCGACAGAATGATTTCGTTCGCAGTTGCCCAATCTCTTTTCAACCCTTAATCCCCACTTCCTGCAGGCGGGTCTCCCTGATCGTCCGGGTTAGAGAAGGAGCGACGCATTTTGGTGTCGGCATCCATATTTTGCATGCGGTAGTAGTCCATGATGCCGAGGTGGCCAAGCCGAAAGGCTTCTGCAATGGCTCTGGGAACTTCAGCTTCCGCTGCGACGAGGAGAGCCCGCATTTCCTGTACTTTGGCCCGGTTGGCCTGCTCATCGGCCTTGGCATTGGAAAGCTTCTCTTCTGCTTTGGCCTGAGCGATTTTGGATTCTGCTTCAGCGGTCTTGATGCGCAGGGATGCCCCGATGTTTTCCCCCACATCGACATCTGCGATGTCGAGAGAGAGGATTGAGTAGGCGATACCCTGTGGCAAATCGACTTTGAACACGTGTTCTCTGATTCGCTCCGGGTTGCTCATGATGAGATCGTGGGTATCTGCTGAGCCGATGGCGGCGACAATGCCTTCTCCTACACGAGCGACTACAGTGTCTTCTCCGGCACCACCTACAAGTTTGTCGATTTCCGCGATTACGGTGAGCCTACTTTTAACAAATAGCTGAATTCCATCTTTGGAGATAGCTTCGACCATGGGCACCTCAATAACTTTCGGATTGACCGAATCTTTGACCGCCTCAAGGACATTGCGGCCAGCGAGATCAATGGCCGCGGCTTTATCGAAGGGCAGCTCAATACGCGCATTTTTGGCCGAAATAAGGGCATCAATTACCGTTTTGATATCCCCTCTGGCAAGATAATGGGTTTCGAGGGCGTTGATGTTGACATCTTCGAGGTTCGCCTTTTTGGCTTTGATCATTTCGTTAACGATGGCCGAGGGCTCCACGCGACGAAACTTCATGGCCACCAGCACAAAGGGACTCACACGCACGCCGGAAAGCCAAGCTGCGACCCACAATCCGAGAGGGACTGTGATCACGATGAGTATCAATAAAGCGCCCAGC
>CAZLKP010000499.1:0-3029 GCA_964560095.1 uncultured Bacteroidia bacterium | reverse complement strand
CCCCATAAACACCGTCCAAATAGTCGCCCTCGGCCGGGCGAAATCGCCGCCGGCTCTTCTTGTATCCGATCGTGTGGTTGGCTTTGCTGAGTCGCTCTCGATGATCGCAAAAGTATGTATCTTTCATGTCCAGTGGAATAAACACCCGGTTTTTAAGGTATTGCTCAAACGGCATGTGTACCAGATATTCTACCAGCGCCGACAAAATCACATAGTTGGTGTTGTTGTAATTAAAGTCGGTCCCTGGCTGGAAAAATAATCGGGGCTCATGCCGGATATACAAATCCAGGACATCGGCATAACACATAAATGTGCCTGGGTCCCAGACATCGCGGGTGAGACCATCATATCGTTGTAATCCGCTTTGGTGAGACAGCAGGTGCCGGATGGTCATGCGCTTGTAAGGCCAGGTGGGGATGTGGTCGGCCACTTTGTCATCGAAGTCGAGGCGCTTTTCATCATACAGCATCATGATGGCTGTCGCTGTAAACATCTTGGTCACACTGGCGAGCTGAAAGACGGATTCCAGTTTCAGGGTGTCCCGCGTGCGATCGTTGGCATATCCATAAGCTCCTGTGTGAATGATTTGTCCGCCTTTGGCGACCAACATCGTTCCAGAAAATCCCAGATAGCGCTGCCACCTTTTGGCCACCCGGTCAAAATCTGAGTTATGGTGGTGCCAGTTCTCAGGTGTGAGGCTGCTGCTGTCGATGTGTCCGGGAAACTCCTGAGGAAAAATCTGCTCTTCATAAGACGCCTGTTCGGTGATCTCAGGTAAATGTCCCTGAAATACCGGAAAGGCAATAAAAGTGCCGCCGAGAAGTGGCAGGCAAATGGTCAGCACGATGAGAAGTGTACTACGCATGGATCTATATAAGCAGTTATCGTGCAAATACGGGTGGCGACAGGGCTCATTGTAAGACAATTTTCCATTTTCATTTCTTTGACTAAAGACGAAGCCATTCCTCTCAGGTGCATTTTTTTGCTGTAGGGAGAGGATCTGTGACACAACAGCCAATGAACCTTACATCCTGGCAACAGGTGTTCCTGCCATTGATCGTTCAATATTCACCGTTCAGTATTTAATCATCATCAGGCGGTGAAAGTGCTTATTGTGGTTGGCGTCGAGATAATGAATATACATGCCGTTTACACTGGGATCAACCATTCATATACAATAATAAACGCCTGGATGCATGTGTTTGTTGGCAAGGACTTCGATGGTCCGCCCCTGGTCACCCACAGCTTCGGCCACGTAATTACCTGCCACAGCGATCCCGAAAGCGATATCCATTATTTCGCTATGGCGGACCGGGTGAGTAGATAGGTTGGACGTGTATAGGGAGCATCCGTTGGTTACATGTCTGTATATCGGAAAAACCACTCCCTTCGTTGATGGGAAAACTGCGAAAAACGACAAGATTCGTACTTACTTTCTCGATAGGCCGAATCCGATTGACATACCGGCTCCATGCACGAATGTGCCATCAGGAGAAAGCGCCGGTGTGTAGGCCAAGCGTAGCATGATGCCGCCAGGGTGATCTGGATGAAGGCGTACCCCCAGTATGCCGGTGGGCCAGATTGATATGCCCTGTTCCATGAGATCCTGGGTGAAATTCATTCTCACACCAGCACCGATTTCGCCCCAGATTTTTTTATGGCCGAATAATCCACTGGCAGTCACAGGCACGCCAAATTCGATGTCGCCCGCGCCGCGAGGCCAGGCACCGGCGCCAAAGCGGGAGGTGGCCGCAGCATATTCCCCGCTGGCAATCAGTTGCTCGTAGTTCAGGGAGAGAGTTCCGCCGTTCCCCAGCACTTCGAGATAAACCACATGCTCACACATCCAGGTCGAATATCTGGGCGTCAAAAACTGAGCCTGGACAGGAATTGTTGCGACGAGGGTAATCAAGAGTGCAAGGACCTGTTTCATGATTTTTATTTTTCGGGAATAAAGTCCGAAAAATCGAAAAATCATCAGAGTTATCTCTGCCACTCTTACAGGCGAGTGTTGATGATGTTATTATACATTGAGCCGAATGTGTAGCTCACACCGGCAAAAAGTCCCATCTTGTAATCGGTGGCCAGTTGTCGTTGCTGGAGCAGTAGGTCTTCGAGGCTTGATTCCCCACCGGGTAGGGAAAGCTGATCCCGGATCAGATCCACATTCCCGGAGATCCTGAACGCAAGCCCCCTTACCAGACGCAGATCAATACTCGTGTCAAGGCTCACCCTGAACTTGCCTGGATCGTGGAAATAATGCGATCCTTCGAGACCCGCGAATATATTCCCCCATGGTTGGCGCAACCGAAGGTTGGCACGCAGTTCCTGCTGAAAAAGACTTTCAGAGAGCTGGTTGTACACGGTCAATTCGGTGTAATCTTGATATAGCCCGCGAATCCGGTAGGCAAGGGTAAATTCCTGTCGCATTACTTCCCGGTAGGGGAAAATGCTGTATTCCAGCGCCGGTGCCAAACCGATGTAGTGGTCAATGTTGCTATAGGTGTCTTCGAAATAATTGATCCCTGCTCCAACTGACCAGTGCTCGCCAAGGCTGTAAGCCACAGAGCTCCATATTCCCTGTTGCTTTCGGGTGGAAACAAACACATCATCATCTCCCTGAATCTCATCGCGATTGAAACGGTAATACCCCCGCAACCGGATTCGCCATTGCTCTGTAACCCTGTCGGCATCAAATCCCAGACGGGCCCTGTAACTCTTTCGCAGCGATTCCAGATTCATGTTGCCATTCGCTTCCACCTCAAAGATCCAATTTCTCCAGGGGTCCTCGGACATGGTCGTCGCCACTTCCACAATATCGGGCGAATCAATCCTGATGTCAATCACATTGTCCATCCCACTGCGGGCCATATACGGCACCATCCCTATTTGAATGATGCGAAGCAATCCCTGCCTGATTTCATCTGAGGCCTGATTCGGTTCGGATGAAAAAAATAACTGGTTGTTCATGCCTTCAAATTCTCCCCGCCCGATAAACTGTAATTCATAGGTGGCCCCTCCACCGGCTG
>CAZLKP010000498.1:0-3032 GCA_964560095.1 uncultured Bacteroidia bacterium | reverse complement strand
AGCTCAGTATGAGTATATCGGGATATGGGTCTCTTATCATATTGATCCACACGGGCGGATTAATGACATGTTGCAACTCATGGATCAGGGTTGTGACCTTGTCTCTGCCAATCGACTGGCGGGGCGTTTCAAGAGACCGGGCGGCGGTATGATTAAAAACATACTTTCCTGGCTAGGCAACTACCTGGTTACACGGATGCTGAACTCACCCATCTCTGACCTCTCCACCTCGGTAAAAATATTCAGAAAATCGGCGTGGGAGAAGCTGGAAACGGAAACAAAACGTTCCAATGGATGGGTGGTAATCGTCGAGTGGGTGGTAAAATTACTGGAGCGGAAAGCAACCCTTAAAGAGGTGGAATTCGGGCCGGCCAATCTGGTCCTGATGCACCGGGAGTCGAATTTCCGGTTGGGAAATCAACTGATGGAGTATCTATACTGGATATGGTATGGGCTGCGAAGCCGTTTTAGGAACTGAGAGTTGATGGGGATAATTTGGAGAAAATCTACTATGAACAATATACGAGAAACGATTCATGTGAAACTTAAAGAGGCTCTCAACAAGCGAGGGGTGGTAACTGATGGAGATCTGTCGGGTGATCTGGTTCTACTCCAGAGCGGACTTGATTCCATGGGCTTCGCCGTGCTGGTTACTCAGTTGGAGGTGGATTTGGGTTACGATCCCTTTGTTCTGATGGAGGAACCAGTTTACCCGCGCACCTTAAAGGATTTTGTCGATATGTATGAGCAGTTCAAAGAGCATGCCGGGTAGCAAATCCCTTTCGTTTCGCGAGACTTTGTCGTCTACCGCTCCAGGGCGTGTCATTTGGAAGTCGCCGTCAGTATCCATTACCGCGTCAGACTTGGTGGGGATGTTGTCCGCTGCCCGCTCATCACTTGATTCGATAGCTGGAATGCGGGTGGCAGTCATACCCGGCTCAGGGATGGAGACGGCGGCTCATATAGTGGCGTTAGCAGAGAGGGTTTCCTGCATGGTATTACTGCCCCGTCAGGCCTCTCCAGAACTTTGGAGGCGGTTTTGCTCCGAACGGGACATTGAAGTCGTTCTCTCCCCGAAGGGTGCGCCATTACTGGAAGGGGAGTTCCAGAAGATGGATTATTTTATAGAGATGGCGTCTGGGAATGTTGAAGCTACGGCTGGGTGCGCTGACCGTGATAAACCTGAGGTTCATGCCAAATGGTATCTGGGCACATCAGGGACCACCGGCGATCCGAAGCTGGTGGGACACACACTGAGTTCGCTTGCCCGCACTGTTAAATCAAATGTGCAGAAGGGACAGGATTTTCAGTGGGGACTACTCTATGATTTACACCGTTTTGCGGGGCTTCAGGTTTTTTTACAGGCATTCTTCGGAGGTTCCACGCTTATTTTTCCAGAGGGCGGAAATGACAATGAACGGGTGGTGGAAGATCTATTGAAATGCGAATGCAATGCATTGTCGGCAACACCTTCCTTGTGGCGAAAAATCATGATGACTGAGCACGGTCGCAATTTGCCACTTCGCTTAATCACACTCGGAGGTGAAATAGCGGATGAGGTGATTCTCAATACACTGAGCAAAACCTATCCAGACGCAAAGGTTTCCCACATCTACGCGTCCACCGAGGCAGGTGTGGGGTTTTCTGTAACGGATGGGTTGCCCGGATTTCCATATTCATACCTCGATGACCCGCCTCAGGGGGTACGAATTGCCGTTAATGATGATGGTATTTTGTTGATCCGGCCGGAAGGAGACATTTCCGAAATGAAGGACGACAGCCACTTGCAGGAATATCAGGGTGGGCAATGGGTTGCCACTGGTGATGAGGTTGAAGCCAAGGCTGATCGCTATTATTTTCTGGGCAGAAGCAACGGAACCATCAATGTGGGAGGGGCCAAGGTGTATCCTGAAAAAATCGAAGCTCTGGCACTAACTGTGGATGGAGTTGTTATGGCTTTGGCACAAGGTCGTAAGAATCCTATTCTCGGACAGGTGGTGGAATTAATCATTCAACCCGAATCAGGTATGGACACGGCCCTCCTCCAGCAAAACATTGAATGCGTATGTAAGCAGGGCCTCTTGAATTATGAGTGTCCGGCGCTGATACGTTTCGAGGATCAGATCGAGTTGACAGAAACAGGCAAACGAAAGGTCGGGGGCAATGTCTAGAAAATGGGTGGTGGTGACAGGCGGGACAAGGGGTCTTGGTCTTGATACCTGTCGATGTCTGGTGTTGGAAGGGTATGCAGTTGTTGCCGCAGGTCGAACTTGCACACACGAGCTTGAGTCGTTAATGGACGAAACTCGGCAAAATGGAACTGGGGAGATTATCTACCGAAAGCTTGACTTGTCGGATGTGGCGTCACTACACGGATTTTCCAAATCATTGCAGTCGGAAGTGGGGCCGCTGTTTGGCTTAATCAACAACGGGGCCATCGCCAGGCAGGGCGTGCTGGCGACCATGCACGATTCGGAAATTCAAGAGGTTCTTTCCGTCAATATAACAGGCACCATTATTCTGACTAAATATATCATTCGATCCATGCTACTGGAGGGCACCGGGAGAGTTGTCAATATCGCTTCGATTATCGCAAGCACCGGCTTTAATGGATTATCAGTCTATGGAGCTTCCAAGGCGGCGCTCATCGGATTTACTCATTCACTGGCCCGGGAGGTGGGTAAGGTGGGTATTACTGTTAATGCCATTTCCCCCGGTTATATGAAAACTGACATGTCCGCCGGGTTAAACGATGAACAACTGGCTTCCATTCGCCGACGTTCGCCCATGGGTCGCCTCGTGAATGTCGAGGATGTTTCTCATGCCGTTGTCTATCTCCTGTCTGATCATGCTTCTGCTGTCACCGGAATCAACCTGACTGTCGATGCGGGAAGCACTAGCTGAGTTGCAGCTTTTCGTTTTCGAGTTGAAATCCCACCATTTGGAACCTGCAACTCCAGAATTTCAGATAGCAAAGCTGGTGATGGATGGGGAATAAAAGCAAAGCATTGACTTCTTGCAAAAGACATATA
>CAZLKP010000497.1:0-3033 GCA_964560095.1 uncultured Bacteroidia bacterium | reverse complement strand
CTGTCTATTTTGAAATTAAGCCGGACCTTTCTTGCGATGGTGGTCGTGCTAATGAATATACCGCCCTGGAAGTCTTCAATAATGAACTTCTCAACGGCTCAGGAACTTCTGCTCCTACAGCTGCTACCCCCCCGCAAAATCAACCAACTACGCAACCTACTACCACACAACCAGTGGCTACAGCTGAGCCAGAGCAGCAAGATCCTCCACAAGAAACCCCAGTAGTATCTGCCGAAGAACCAACAGAGTCTGAAGCAGATCCTGTAGAAGAGGAGACATCAGCTCCGGTTGTCGCTGCAGAGCCCGAACCAGTTGCTGATGAAGAGCCTGAAGAGGAAGCCGCTGATGAGCCTGTGGTGGTGGAATCTATCGAATCCCGTACTGAAACGCCTAGCTCTCCTCCAGGAACTATGCCTCGTCGGGAAGAAGAAATTCAAAACAACATGACAGGTACCAGCCCCACAGATCCACCTCGCGGGCAGGCCAGTCCTGCCGAAGAACAAGAACTCACACCTGAACAGGAGGAAGCGCTGGCCCGCCAGGAAGTTGAGCGTCAGCGCCGCCAGGAAGAAATCGCTCAGCTTAAGGAAGAAATGGCCCGCATGAGGGCTGCCGAAGAGCAGGTGCGAGAACAAAGAATGGAAGAAGAAACTCGCCGCCGCGAACAAGAGCAAAATGATCCTTACGCCTATAGCGACGACGATGACGCTTTTGCCTCCAGCGACGGAGAAAACGGAGGACTATTCCTTGACGATCTCCCTTATGAAGATGAAAACGGAGTACAGGTGGGCCCAGGGGAGAAAACTGACCCGACCGCCAGCCAGGAAGAACGGATCCGCAGCGACGTCAGCCGTCTCGAACAGCAGATTCGCGAACTAGAGCAGAAAAACAGAGAAGCCGAAAATGCCGTTCGCCAGCAACTTGCTGAAGCTGAGCGCGCCAACCGCGAAATCATTCAGTTGTCTGAGGAGAAGGCCCGCCGCGAAGAAGAAGCCGAACAGCTGCGTGAGCAGCGCGAACTCGATCTTATCGCCGAGCGTCGCCGTCAGATAGAAGAAAATCGTGCTCGCCAGGAGCAGGAAGTACAGCGCCTGCAGGACGAACTCGCCCGCCTCCAGTCTGAAATGCAGACCAAAGTGGATGACCTCGAACGGCAGGAAGATGAAATTAATGAGATTTCCATGCAGCGCCAGCAGCGTGAGCAGGAAATTCAGTTGACCCGCACACTTCGTGAAGCAGAAAGTGAAGCTGAGCTCGAACGCCTCCGGCTGGAAAAAATGAATGGTGGCCTGCTTGCCTCCGAAGGACTGAACAGCTCAGCTATACCCATAGACTTTGCCACAGCGGCCGACAGCGAAAAATACATGATCCTCCAGGCGCAGATCCAAACTCTGATTAATGAAGTGAACTCCCTGCGTACACAACTCGGTCAGGAGCCGATTGAACAAACGATGCCTGGTGCTCAGTCACCTGCTTCCCAGGGAAGTGGCCAGAGAAGCTCCGGTAACTATGTCACCACGACAGCAGGAAACAATGGCAACAACAAGAGAGCCGATCAGGACAGGAGCTGGGAAGATTTCGATGATGCGGACATCTTCGCGCCGGGTGTAAATCCGGAAGAATACATCTCCAGACCCGCTCCTATGCAACCTACGGCTTCCAATACCCCTGGTCAGCTGGATCCACCCGCCGGGCAAAACCAACAACAGCCCGGGCCTACATCCGCTGCGCAAAAGGATGACCCATCTGTGGTCAACTACCGTCCAGGAAGAGGATACTCTCCGGATCCCTCTCACGCTGATTCTCATGAAAACACCGCTGGTCCACAGCTTACTCAGCGAACCTACGTTCAGGGAGAAGCTGCGCTGAAAGACCTGGTGAAGGAAAATCTTCGCAATGGCGGAGTCTGTGGATTGGCTCACGTCCTCTTTTCAGTCACCCTTAAACCAGACGGAACAGTAGTAAGCTACCGCGTGCTGTCGGCTAATTCGCAGCAGGTGAATGCAGAAGTGGGTAAATTGATTCCCAACCTTCGCTACAATCCGATTGATGCCCGTTATAACCAAACTGTGTATCAAGAAATCAAGGCGGAGATCGTCTGTGAAGGGGCGCAGAATGTAAACCTGCAATCCGTTCAGCCGCTCATTCGCGAATAGACCCAGCGTCGGAATCTCCGACACGTGTCGTAAAAGGAAAGCCATCCCAAACTGGGGTGGCTTTTTTGTATTTCATGGCGCTTCAGGCCCGCGTGAATTGTGTTTAGTATAGGCTATGCACTAACTTGACCAAACAGACCTTTTTTTACCTAAGATATGAAGTATCGCACACTCGGAAAAACCGGCTGGAAAATCTCGGAAATCTCCCTCGGAACTTGGCAGGTAGGTGGCAAATGGGGGTCAGAATTTGATGAATCCCTGGCCGAATCCATTGTCCATCAGGCCATCGACAATGGGATCAATTTTATTGATACGGCAGATGTTTACAGCGATCGTCAGAGTGAAAGAACGGTTGCCAGGGTAGTAAAATCGCGGACCGAACGGGTGATTGTTGCGACCAAGATTGGTCGCAGGCTGAATCCCCATGTGGCTGATGCCTATAACAAGGAAAATCTCGTTCGCTTTGTGGATGAAGCGCTCGATAATATGCATCGTGAAACCGTTGATTTGGTTCAGCTCCATTGTCCGCCCACAGAAGTCTATCATCGGGAAGAGGTATTCGCGATCATGGAGGATCTTAGGCAGGATGGCAAAATCCGCTACTACGGCGTGAGTGTGGAAACCGTCGAAGAAGCGATGCAGGCTATTCAATATCCTGGTGTGGCAACGGTTCAGATCATCCTGAATCTGATGCGCATGAGGCCTTTAGAGGCTTTTCTGCCTGCAGCCAAAAAAGCCAACGTTGGAGTCATTGCCCGGGTGCCCCTGGCCAGCGGCCTGCTCACGGGGAAGTTCTCGGCCGATTCCTCCTTTGACAAGGATGACCACCGGCACTTCAATCGCAATGGAGAGGCATTTGATAAAGGCGAAACATTTT
>CAZLKP010000496.1:1345-3039 GCA_964560095.1 uncultured Bacteroidia bacterium | reverse complement strand
GCTCTATGCCATGACGAAGTACATCAGAGAAGCTGTCTTGAAATCTTCACTAAAAAAACGAGAGAAATTTTTATGTGTTTTGATTACTATTAGAAACTATTTAGGCATGAAGTTTCTTCGACTGCGCCTAGTCCGGGTTTTTTATAACCGGATCATCCAAACTCAAAGTGCCTGACAAGTTGATTGACGGGAATCATGTTCATTGGGGTGGTGGATCATCAAAAGTTCGCGGAGAACGCTCGCGATGATTGAAGTGGTTATCAGTCTTTTGGGCGTTACCATTGTGACCATCGTCGCCCATTCCATTGTACTGAGTAGGAGAAATATTTTTGAGCCCGTATATTTTTTTCTCATGGGCTTTGCCGGTGTTTTCGTACTACAAGCCTATCAGGGACGAGAAGCGCTGTTGCTCTACTTTACAGAGGACTTTATTGGCTACTGTCTTTTTCTCGCTTGGGTATCGCTCATTCTTTTTTACATCGGCTACAGAAGCCCGTTCACTCGACGACTGCCCCTCAGGTTGCCACAGCCACCAGCCATTTGGCCGCCAAGAAAAATTGTTCCCTACGGCATCTTCGTGTGCGTACTGGGATTCGCTGGATTGCTGACTTTTATTATCCAATCAGGAGGTGCAGAGGAATTTTTTAGCGTGGCAAGAGGCAAGGGAAATTACGAGGGGACTACAGCCTACATCTCGTCGGCAAAATGGCTCATTCTGACGGGATTACCGATTCTATTCATCGCGATTGCCAGAAAATCTCTGACAGGATTTTTGAAAGTGGGTGTTTATGTCGTAACCCTACTATGGTTTGCATACCAGGTTTATATTGGCCAGAGGTCCGGTGTTTTCATCGTGGGCGTCTCTGTTCTGGCTTGGTGGTATCTGCCGCGAGTAGCAGTTTCCAGGATTCCTGTGAACCGTATCTTGGCGTTAATAATATTGACTTTCCTGCTGGTTGGGTTTGTGGCAAATTTTCGAGGTGAATTTTATGTGGGTTCAGATTTATATTCAACCAAGCAATTCTTTTCAAAAGATCTGGGCGAACAGATTGATATTCTTCTGATCAATGGATTGCTTAGTGGGGGTGGCGAAGATTATTCTCACGGTGGTGAATTATCCGGCTACCTGCAGACGATGGCGGTAGTTCCTGAGGCGGTTGATCACGATTATGGCAAAATCTATTTGCGGTATCTTTATCATTGGATTCCAAGGATAGTATGGCCTGAAAAGCCCATTGTGAAGGAGAGTATGAAGGATCTGGTCGAGGCGGCCCCTGCACTGACAAATGGGACGAATACGATGCTGGGGACCTACTATTATAATTTCGGCTTGATCGGCATGTTTCTGGGCTCCTTCATTACGGGCATTTGCCTTGGCGCCCTTGAGTACTGGCGGAAATATCGACCGAACAACGATGGAGTATTGCTAATTTATTTGGTATTTTTCGCTTACGGAAGAGGTGTTGTCATGGGTGGAGGAATATTTGCGGGTTTAGACTCCCTGATGGTGTTTTTCATCCTCCCGATCTTGGGCGCGTTCTGGTATCTGCGTCGGAAAAACAACCGACTGTTTAGAGGACAAAAAATTGTTCTGCGATAAAATTCTGTTAATTACTGGTGGGACGGGTTCCTTTGGGAATGCCGTGCTGGAGCGTTTTCTGGATTCGGATATCCGTGAGATTCGGGTCTTCAGT
>CAZLKP010000496.1:846-1335 GCA_964560095.1 uncultured Bacteroidia bacterium | reverse complement strand
AGAAGAAACAGGACGACATGCGGCGGCACTATCGCAACGAAAAACTGAAGTTTTATATCGGCGACGTGCGGGATTTCGACAGTATCGATAACGCGATGCGCGGCGTCGATTACGTGTTTTCAGCGGCGGCGCTCAAGCAGGTGCCCTCCTGCGAGTTCTATCCGATCCAGGCTGTTCGAACCAACGTCCTGGGTACCGAGAATACGCTGGAGGCTGCGATCCGTAACGGCGTCGAGGGGGTCATCGTCCTCAGCACGGACAAGGCGGTCTATCCAGTGAATGCGATGGGGATGTCCAAGGCGCTCATGGAGAAAACCGCAATCGCCAAGGCCCGGAGTCTCAACGGCAATTCTCCGATCATCTGCGTGACCCGCTACGGGAATGTCATGGCGTCGCGCGGTTCGGTCATCCCCCTGTTCATCTCGCAGGTCAAGGCGGGCAAGCCTTTGACGATCACCGACCCTGAGATGACTCGGTTTATGATGTCCT
>CAZLKP010000496.1:0-836 GCA_964560095.1 uncultured Bacteroidia bacterium | reverse complement strand
TGGACAGCCTGGCGACCTCTTTGTCCAGAAAGCGCCGGCCGCAACCATTGGCCAACTGGCTCGCGTCCTGTTGCAGGTCTTTCAATGTGCTTTGCCTATCCAGGTGATTGGAACCCGTCATGGAGAAAAAAAACACGAAACGCTCGCCAATCGGGAAGAATTAATTCGCGCTGAAGATCTTGGGAATTATTATCGAATTGTCTCCGATATGCGGGGACTGAATTATGAGCTGTTTTTTGAAGAGGGTCAGGCAGAGGTCTCTGATCAAATAGACTATACTTCGGAGAACACTCATCGCCTTTCGGATGAAGAGCTGAGGGTACTTCTATTGAGCTTGGACTATGTGCAACAATCTCTAAATGGAGTTATATTGACATGAATATCCTGGTGCTGGGCGCAACGGGAATGCTCGGTCACCGGTTGTTATGGGGGTTGGATGATCTCGGTTACAATGTAATAGCGGGTGTCCGGTCCGATGTATCCACCATTGAACCCTATTGTCGATTGCCGATCTTTCGGGATAAACATCGTATTATAGCTGGCCTTGATGGTTATCATATTTCGGAACTCAGGAAAGAACTCTCAACGATTCAGCCTGATGTTATATTGAACTGCATTGGGGTCATTAAACAACGGGATGATGGGCAATCGAGTGTGCCTTGTATCGCACTAAATGCTCTATTGCCTCACGTTCTGGAAGAACTCGTTTCAGTTTGGGGGGGGTGGCTGATTCACTTCAGTACCGATTGCGTTTTTAAGGGAGATCGTGGTGGTTACACAGAAGAAGATCCCAGTGATGTGGCAGACTGGTATGGCCGTACCAAATTCATGGGTGA
>CAZLKP010000495.1:0-3041 GCA_964560095.1 uncultured Bacteroidia bacterium | reverse complement strand
TCCCAGGCAAGTTTAGCTTGCTGGGCGAGAGATTCCAGCTGATCCGGGGAAACGGCAGCCAGGGGGATCTCTGGGTCGCACTCGAGGAGGTCCAGGAGTTCGTCTTCTTTGAGAGTCATGAGCGCTCCGGTGTCCGGCCGATAAACGACCGAAACATCTTCTCCCTCATATCTCAGCAGCAGGAAAAGCAGATCATGGTCTCCTGTGTATTGTCTGGCACTACTGATGTCATCCGGGATGTCACTAGCCCGCTGCTCGTGGTTTTTCAGGTTGGTGATATGCCTGAGAAAAGGGGATACACCCGAAAATTCCTCCAACCTGGCTGGATCTGCCAGACCCAGGTCTTCAATCGGCACCCTCGACAATTCTCCCAGAGATGTGTACTCTCGTTGGTCTTCTCCGGTCAGAAGAGGCAGCTCGGAAAACTGCTCCGCTCGCTTGCTGCGATCAATCAGATTCGTCAAACGATTTTCAATCCGGGTGGTGGCCTTCTGAAACTGATGGCTATTGCGAAACTCTGCCACAAATACCACAAACTGCACCTTCCGTGGCTTCTCCCATAACCGAAGAATACGCCCTGCGCGCTGGATAAGCACATCGGGCGTCCAGGCGAGGTCGTAATTGATTACGACGCTGGCATCCTGGAGGTTTACGCCGGTGCTGTAGGCATCGGTAGCAAGGAACACATGATAATCTGGGATAGTCTCCCCTTCAGATATTTTGTCTTTATTGGCCTGAGGCGCAAAGCCTTTGATCATGGGGAAGACTTCATCGTCGAAGTCTTTGAGGGCATACTCGCTGCCTTCTTTTTTGACAACAGAAGCCAGTCTGATGGCAGGCAACTCCCGACTGATTTCCTCCTCCAGATACCACACCGTCGGGAGGCGTTCGGAAAAAACGATCACCCTCCGGCCTTCCCTACGATAGGCAGTTAGAAGCTGGACTAAGGCCTGTAGCTTGGGGTCATTTTCCCCTTTTTCGGCTTGGATTCTTGTAAGTATGGGAGAGAGAATCTGCTTTCTGCGCTCCAGTGACTTGATAAACTGAACCTGGTAGCTACCATCTTCGCTGGATTGCTGTACCACCTCCTCCAGCGCTTTCGGAGAGCTGGCCCATGATACCTGAGCCTGATGATGGATGATGTCTTTAGACCTGCGCCAGTTCTGATATCGATCCCGAAAACTTTTGGCCTCGTGGATAAAGGTTTCGGATTCCAGGGCTTTACACATTTCTTGTTCGAGGAACATGGAAGGCTTGACCCGAGAGATCCCGATTCATCGGGGAACCTCAAAATCCTGCCGTTGTCTAGCAAACACCATTTTTCAAACAGTGCCTAAAACCGCGGATTTACGAAGTTGTTGTAATTCGAGCCGAACCGGTAATTGATGCCAAAGTAGGAGAAGTAGCGAAAACTGGTGTCCAGCTGCCGGATTTGCAGCAGGATGTCTTCGTCACTTAGGTTTTCCTGCGAAATGTTGATGCGGTCCCGCACCAGGGAGAAAAAACCACCCAGGTCCAGGGAGAGCCCAGTCAATATTTGCCATTCGATATCGGGGTTGAAAAAAGCGGAATACAGGAGGGGGTTGTGCAGAAACTGCTCGGCACCCAGCCGGATGGAGATGCTGCCCCATTGCTGGGTCTGGGTAAATTCGAAGTCGAGCTCATGCTTGACCAGCGTCTGCTCGAGCTTGCCAAAGATGGTGCTGTCGGTAAAATCGTAGTACTCCGGGCCGATGGCATAGCGCATGGTAAAGCGCCGGGTCTGCGCTTCCTGGTAGGGGAACAGGTTATACTCCACCGCAGGCTTGATGGCGGCATCGAGGTCGGTGTTGCTGAAGGTGGAGGACCCGACGGTGGCCCGGGCACCAACCGACCAGTGCGGGCTCAGGCTACGCACGTACAGGCCCCGGAACCGGTAACTCCGGATCAGGCTGGTGAAGGTTTCGCCCGTGGTCAGGGTGAAGGTGCCCTGCTCGTAATCGTAGAAGGTGAATAGCTCCAGCTTATGCCGGTCAGTTACGCGGGTGGCGCTGATGCGGGCACGCAGCTCCAGATTCCGGAACTGGGCCTCGCCGTCAAAACCAGCATTTCCTCCGACATTGAATACCCAGTAATTCCAGGGGTCGTGTTGGCTGCTGTCTCCATCGGCGGCCTCCCGGTCGGGGACTGCTACCTCGTAGTCGATGGCCGTTCCCCAGTCGCTGGCCAGAAGAAATGGCAGCAAGGCCCGCTTCAACTCCCGGAGCAACTGCTCGCGCTCCATGGCATCGGTGGCATTCGGGTCCACAAAAAAGGTGGTGGTGTCGCGCATTCACGCCAGTTGGTTGGCGCCAATCAGCACCAATTGTACCTGCTCGCCGCCGGCACCGCTGTCCTGATCAGTGGCCAGGATGTACAGGTCGGCTTCCTGACGGTTAAACATCCAGTTGACGAACTGCAATTCCTGCTTCAGGTAATCGCGGTCGCAGCGCATCTGGCAGTCCAGAAATATGCCGATGCGGCTCTGGGCAGGTAAGGTGGACAGGCCTGCGATCAGCAGGCAGATGGAAAGCAGCAGGGAACGAAAAAGGGGGCGTTGCATGGCAAAAGGGAGTTAGGTGCACAGTGGCCGGGGCAGAATCCATCCCTGTTTTCAGGGATATCTGCGCAGGGAAACCATTCTATCTTACCGATACCGAAAAATGTAATCATGGCAGTCATGACTCGACTTTTTCTCCTGTTGATCCTCCTGGTGGGAGTTGCGCAAAACAGCCTGGCCCAGGTATGGTCCAGGGCTGGGGGGTGAAGGTCGAATCCTAAACTAGGTAGAATTTGTCAACCTATGTTAGGACGTGACTGAGGAGTAATCCCCCCTACTCCACTTCCACCACCAGCAGGCTGCTGTTGCCTTCGCGGATGACGATGCCGCGCTGGGCGAGCAGCTCGCGGTATTTGCGGTAGGTCGGGCCTTCGAGTTTTGTGCCGTTGATGCGAATGGTCTCGTCATTGACTTTGATGCGGATCTTACTGTCGCTGGCGTCGAGCAGGCCGTCGCGGATGAG
>CAZLKP010000494.1:0-3041 GCA_964560095.1 uncultured Bacteroidia bacterium | reverse complement strand
CCAACCTTCAGCTTCCTGCTGGATGGAGCGCCGATGCGGGGAGATCTGCGGGTTCAAAACCTCAAAGATCCCATATATGTGGCTAATGTTTCAGGAGAACTAAACCTAGGGAAAGTATTCGAGCTGTATCCGATCGACAGCATAGAGCTTGCCGGCATACTCACGGTGAATGATCTGTATGCATCCGGTCGGATTTCCGACATTGAAGCGGAGCGCTATGACAGATTAACCAATACGGGCAGCGTGGAGATCCAGTCGCTGTTTTACCGGGATTTGTGGTACACCCAACCAGGCATCACGCTGGACCAGGGATCGGCACAGTTTACCCCGTCCCGACTGTCATTTCAGAACCTGCGGGGAAACCTGGGGCGAAGTGCCTTCATCGGCAGCGGTTACCTGAGCAATTATCTGGGATATATGCTCATGGACAGCGAAGAATTACAGGGACAGATTACCATGTCGTCTCCTTATCTTGATCTCAACGAATGGCTGGTTGAGGATGGTGATGCAGCTTCTGGCAGCGCAGAGGCCTCCACAACTTCGGACGAGCCACTGGAAATCTATCCCATCCCGGCGGGCTACGACCTCCTGATGGATCTGGATCTCACTCAGGTCCTCTACGACGATCTCACGCTCCAAGGAGTGCGGGGAATGGCTGAGATCAAAGATCAGCAGCTCTTGATGGAAAATGTGCGATTTGGCATGCTGGGAAGTACCGTAAGCATGGGAGGAACCTATGACACGCGAAATCCTGATCAGGCTGGATACGATTTTTTTCTGGATGTTGATGGTCTGGGTGTGAAGCAGGCTTTCGAGCATTTTTCCATCGTGAGGGGATTTGCTCCGGTGGCCTCCGCTTTGAGTGGTATGTGCAATCTGGAAGTAGGCCTAAAAGGCGCACTGCAATCAGATTTCACCCCGATTCTCAGCGACCTGAATGCATTCGGTCTGTTTGAACTGATCGAAGGTGGCTTATCAGGAACGCCATTGACCAATACGCTGGCAGCCAAAACCAATATGTCAGCCCTTTCGTCCTGGACCCTCCGGGATGTGAAAGGCATGTTCCATATTGAAGATGGAACCCTAGCCTTCGATCCCATTGATGTGAACCTGGGTGACATTAGCCTGACCATCGGAGGTGCCCAGAACCTCGATGGCAATATCCGCTATGATATCGCCATTGATGCGCCCTCAGGAAGCCTGGGGACAGCAGCGGCACAATCTCTGGGCCAACTGACAGGGGCAGCCATTGACCCCGGAGAACGGATCCATGTGAACCTTCTGGTCACGGGTACTGCGAAACAACCTAAGATAGAAGGTGTCGGCGGCGGAACCGGAGAACTCTTGAAAAACAAGGCGACCACTGCATTGGAAGATGAGCTTACCAGTCAGACGGGGGTGGATATCACGCTGAACAAAGACTCCATTCGGGATCGGGCAGCACGCACAAAACAACAAGCCGAAGACTCGGTGCGAGCGCTTGGCCAACAGGCCAAACAACAGGCCCAGGATACCCTCGCGTCTATGGCAGACTCTACTAAAGTACAGGCGCAACAAGCCCTGGAGGAAGAGTTGAAAAAGCGAACAGGCGAGGAAGTCACGGAAAAACTCAAGGATCTGAAAAAGCGGATTCGCCTGCCGGGTGGTGGCGGATAAAATTATTCTTCAGGAAAGCAACTCATCAAACGATTCCAGTGGCTCCAACATCCATGCACGGGCCAACACATAATAGTCCTGGCAGGATATCTGTGCATACAAGTAGCTAGAAAATTCCCAGACCTGATTCTCAATTCGGATGATAATATAAGCGATCCAGGCACTGAGCGGGAACACTTCGGGTAGTTCTTTACCCGCGTCCTTCTGAATAAATTCGTTAAGGGTCTGATGCAAGCCTTTGTTTCCCTCTGATAGAGATAGAATACAATGCTGGATAAGGACTGGACAATGTCCATCAGGACTGCCAACTGGCCTGCAGGCATGTATTGGATCAGACTTGCAAGTCGACAACAGGTTAAGGTTCGACTTTTCCTGGTTTCTCCCTATCTGGCAACCAGTCTGACTAGTGATCTTCCTGTGTTTTGATTCCCTGAGAAAGCAGTTTAAGGGAAGGATAATTGCAGATTTCTGACTATATTTACACGAATAATCTTTTCGCAAATTAATTTCACAACTACCTCATAATGAGCGAATTAGAACAGGCCGGAAAACAGTACTCCGCAAGCAACATTCAGGTTTTAGAAGGCATTGAGCATGTGAGGAAGCGACCTTCGATGTATATCGGAGATGTTGGAGAACGCGGATTACATCACCTGGTCTATGAAGTGGTCGATAACTCGATCGATGAGGCCATGGCCGGCCACGCTAAAAACATCAATGTGACCATCCACCATGATAATTCTGTTTCGGTCCGGGACGATGGTCGCGGGATCCCGGTTGATAAACACTCGAAAGAACAACTCTCTGCCCTGGAGCTGGTCATGACCCGACTCGGAGCCGGAGGGAAATTCGACAAAGATACCTACAAAGTCTCCGGAGGCCTCCACGGTGTCGGTGTTTCGGTTGTGAATGCGCTCTCGACCAACTGTGAGGTGCAGGTATTCCGAACTGGAAAAATCTATTTCCAGGCTTACAACAAAGGAGTGGCCCTGGGGCCAGTGGAGATCAAAGGAGACACGACTGATCAAGGAACAGAAACACGTTTCTGGCCGGACAAATCTATCTTTTCGGTAATCGAGTATAAATTCGAAACCCTGGCTTCACGCCTACGTGAGCTTGCGTTTCTCAATGCAGGCGTAAGAATCACGCTCACCGACGAACGGGAACCCCTTAGCGAAGAAGATCTCAATAAGGCAGAAAACGAGGGGAATACGTATCTGTTCCACGATTATTTTTCAGAAGGTGGCCTATCCGAATTCGTTCAGTTTCTCGATGCCAACCGAAACCCGCTCCACGAAACCCCCATCTCTTTCATCGGCTCCGATAAAGAGGAAACAGTCCCGGTAGAAGTGGCCATTCAGTACAATTCCTCCTTCAACGAAAAC
>CAZLKP010000493.1:1386-3045 GCA_964560095.1 uncultured Bacteroidia bacterium | reverse complement strand
GAACAAAGCGATCTTGCAGGGGAACTCTCGTTTCAGGGAAAGGCGAAACAGTTTGTAAAAATAAAACCACTCAACCGCGATGGGCGATAGACACGCTCTGACAAGGATCCGTTTTTTTTTCCCTCAATCCTCACCACTGGACCGATCAGTGATTCATGAAGATTTGTGACTGATTTATTGTATTTTCTCCATATTTTCAGTTGGAGCGCTTCTCGAAAAAATCCCGCGATAGGTCGCAAAAGATGTTTTGAGAGTCCCCCACCCATCGAGAAATCCGTTTTCGGTCATTCCCTGATAGTGCAATATCTGATCGCCCATACGTCCTACCACAATCAAAGTTCCGGGACCTGTGATTAACCCGGAAGGAGAGCATTGCCCTTCCCAAACCCAGCTTCGTTCAGTGGTCAGAAGGGTCTCCAGAAAAGGCGTACTCTCAAAAGAGCACACCTTTTGCCCTGCTCCATTCGCATCGTTCGATACTGACGCAGGATTCCGCTCTTGCTGAGACTTCATAACATATCCGGTGGTATTCCCTGCCTTGCTTTGACCGGATTGACCCGTCGGCAGCCGGCGAACAGAAGAAACACTAAAAGGAGGAGGATACTGCAATGCCACACCAGAGAATTTCTCCGGCGTACGAGGCGTAACAGTTTGCGATATCGGTCCCGGAGTTTTATAATTTTGGCGCTGCTTTAGCGAATCCATATTGTCCAGTCTGTTCTGAATGTAGGCAGACTCGTACCCATTCTCGTTGAAAACGACATCCTGTTTGTATAGATCCGGCTTGTTGCGCAAGCGTCCCGCATCTCCTATGCAGCGTGTTAAATCAACACCGTAATATTTTCCGATCAGCAATCCGATAGCACTTTCGATCAGGAGGCGCTGGGCAGCATGAATACCTTCTCGGCCTGTATAGCCCATTGAGATCACACCAGAGTACTCATCTCCCGGATTGATTACAAAATTACCTTCACCGCTTCCCCCTTCTACGGTTATGTTTACACTGACCGTCATGCCATTTAAAAGCTTTGTATTCTCTACCAAGCCCAGATCAAGCGCGATATTGTTCCATTCTCTGTCAGCACTCAGATCAACTTCGAAGTCGCCCAGACGCGCTGCACCGCCAATTGCCCCGGAATGTATGGTCCGATTAAGTTCCGTAAATGAGCCTACAATCACCAAAGTATCGAGAGCCCCGTCTTTTTTTGCCTCACTACCAACTACTGTCAAACGGTTCGTACCCAGTCGATCAACCGCCGTCGTCGCCATCATCGTCGTATCAAGCGCAAGCAGCCCAATAGAATCGAATGGTCGTGTCTGGTCGCGAAGGCGGGAAATATAAATATTGCGCGGAGGCCCCTGCCTCATCTGAATTTCACGGCCAACGCATTGCAAAAAGACAGATGCATCCGTCAAATTATAACGCAGAGGCTGGGTCGGGCGAATCTGCCGATTATCATCCTGATACCATAAGCCACACCCGGAGAGCAGAAAACAAAGCAGACAAAGCAACGATGCTCTCCTGATCCAAATCCATAAACACGTTCTTTTTTCCAAGCTGGCAACGTCTTTAGAAGATACCGCAGTCAATATAGATTCCTTCGTCAATATCCACATTAATTTCCACATCGCCAAATACTGGCCTGTCGTTTGATTCAA
>CAZLKP010000493.1:0-1376 GCA_964560095.1 uncultured Bacteroidia bacterium | reverse complement strand
AACATACCTATATTGATTTCTTCGGGACATCTGTCTGTCAGAGCGCTGTATGAATCATCTTCATTACTACCGTCATTTCCTTCCGGAAGGCGTATATGCATGTCTTCCTTGCTGTAAGGACGGTAGTAGTCCTCTACGCCTTCTTCCGCATGTAATAATTGCAGCGGCAGGAAAAACACGAGAAACGCCCACAGCAGGAACAGATGCAATTTTCTTGCATTTTTTAGTACGCGTTCCTTAACCTGACTTAACATTGCCAGTGCTCCTTATTACATTAGTTTTGCGATTCTGCTACGCCGCCAATAACAATCCTGGTTTTCTCGTACCCCGAGCTTCCTTTATTGTTACGGATGAATACATCTTCTCCAATCCT
Organism: uncultured Bacteroidia bacterium; assembly: GCA_964560095.1. Lineage (GTDB taxonomy): Bacteria > Bacteroidota > Bacteroidia > J057 > J057 > JANQTF01. The sequence continues at coordinate 1,003 of CAZLKP010000493.1, read as the reverse complement.
TACTCGCAAATCAGCCCTGTTTTCAATTGCCGACCTGGAATCTATCGAACCGATAAGAACCTCGGTTCCGGTATTCCGGCCTTCTGTAATCACCGTTACGCCCCCGCCAATCGTAGCGCTTGTACTGTTTCCGTTCAGTTCCTGTCCAGCTTTTATATTCTGCGCCGCAGCAGGGAATGCAGCGATGCCCAGCGCCAGAGCACAGACATAAAAAATTATCAAAACATTTTTCATAGATTTTATCCCTTGAAGAAAAAGAGGAACGGAAAAAATTTTTCCGTTCCTCCAATCATCCTAGTATTTGTTATTCAGGCTGCCGATCAGAACGGAACTGAGCGTACCGTTGTTGACGTGAACCAGGTCGCCATCGATATAGGCTTCGGCTGTGTTATTATAAGCATTGCCGCTGGACGTAATCGATCCCACAAGCGTATGGGTTACAGCCCCGTTGCCATTTGTATCAATCCAAACGGCACCATCGACCACGGCTTTGGAGGAGTTGTTCTGAGCATTTCCATCGGCTGCAGTTGAACCGATATGCGTATAGCTTTCGCTGTTAACGGTGGTTGTCATGGTTAAAGGACCATCGATATAAGCGTAAGCATCGTTGTTCATCATTGTCCCACCAGCGGAGACAGACCCCACAGACAGAACCGGATCACGCGGTTGACCACCGTTGGCACCACCGGACTCAACAAAGACATTACCGCCGATATGTGCATAAGCACTGTTATTCAGCATATCATTTGCGCTGGCAGAACCGACAATAGATACCGTCAGCATTACTGCAAATGCGGATGTTCCCAAGAAAGAAGAAATATATGACATAGGTATTTTCCTTTTGTTTGTTCGTTGTACTCAGCCAAAAACTAAAGTGCAAAAAAAACAACCGTACCCACACAAAGGGTTACGGGTTAATCTGCAATTGTTTTTTGACAATTGCCGTTGTTATAGTAATTTAAAATATTGATTGGACGTATCATAAGATTGTGTTAAGGTGAGG
>CAZLKP010000492.1:0-3048 GCA_964560095.1 uncultured Bacteroidia bacterium | reverse complement strand
ATGTTGCAAACATAACCGGATATTCCTTTCTTGCAACAGTGTTGCAAAAACCACTCTTCGCATGAAATCTCCGGCTCAATTTTTTTCCTGGCACTGGGACCTGGCGGGCTTTGCAGCCTCTGCTTTATGTGCCATCCACTGCCTGGCCTGGCCGATCCTGCTGAGTTTGCCTGCCTTTGCCAGTAGTTTGGGTTCGGGCCTGCCTTGGCTAGAACCAGCGCTTATCGCTCTGGCCGTGGTCCTGGCCACTTGGGCCTTAGGCCGCGGTTACTGGCAGGTCCATCGCTCCTGGCGGCCATTGGCTTGGGCGGCACTGGGGTTTGGCCTCATCGCGGTGGGGCGGTGGCTCGGGGGCAATTGGGAGCCACCTGGGACCATCTCGGGGGGAATGATTGTGGCCTGGGCGCATGTCGTCAACTGGCGCAAACAGCGCAGTTGCCAGTGGTCTGCTGAGTCCGCTCAATAGGACTGGTCCTTTTCGCATGTTACGCTAGTAGTGCTTTGTCAAGCACCGAATCATAGGTAATTGCTGTACCCTTTTTGCTCATCAGCAAAAGATCTCGTGCTGCCAAGGAAGGCCTTCGATACCTACATCAGGTTCTGGTTGCAGGTTCATCGCAGCGGTAATTTCGCACCCTACGCGCGGTGGATGGCTTTGATTCGCCCCCTGCGCTGACCCTCCGAATCCCCGTGAGGAGGAGAGCGTATCATGCCCCCTGAAACTGAAGAGGAATACGGATTTCTTTTCCCCGCTCCGAGTCCCCGTGAGGAGGAGAGCGTATCATGCCTCTACCTGCATCCGGGGCTGCTGTGGCCATGTGCTCCCTCTACCCGGATGCCGAGCCATCTGGCCGCACTACCCCAAGCGACCAAATCAAAGGCATGGTGCGAAGCATCCCTAATAGCCCTTTTCTGCTATGCAGAAGCCCACCCTTCCCCTTGGCCAAGGGCATGAGCAAATAACTGCGGGCCGCTTCATCCCCAAAAAACCGCCAATCATTTTCTTTTCTTACCTCATGACAAATGTCACTTGACTTTCTCCCTGTCTATCGTATCTTTACGATAATTAAATCGTACACCAACGATAAATGATTAAACCTATGCAAAGTATCAAAATTTTGGGCACCGGTTGCCCTAAGTGTAAGACCACTGAAGCGCGTATTCGCGAAGTAGTGGCCGAGCTGTCGCTGGACGCCAAGATTGAAAAAGTCGAAGATATCGAGGCCATCATGGCCTATGACGTGCTGGCTACCCCGGCTATCGTAATCAATGATCAGGTGGTACATAGTGGTCTGCCCAGTGTGACACAGATCCGAGAAATCCTGACAGCTAAAGCTTAACTCAATGTTTGCCTGGCTGGAACATATCGCGCACTGGCTCGTCTTCGACTTGATGGGCATCGCGGCGGACAATCACTTGGGGGTGGCACTGGAATTCTTTTTCTATGACACGGTCAAGATTTTCATCCTGCTCATGCTCATCAGCTGGCTCATGGGTGTGGTCAATGTGTACTTTCCAGTGGAGCGGCTACGGGCTTTTCTCAACCAGCGCAAACTGTTTGGGCTGGAATACCTGCTGGCGTCCATCTTTGGTGCCATCACGCCTTTTTGCTCTTGTTCGTCTGTCCCCTTGTTCATCGGTTTTGTGAAAGGGGGAATCCCGCTGGGGGTCACCTTTTCTTTTCTGATCACTTCGCCGCTGGTGAATGAAGTGGCCCTGGCGCTGTTTTTGGGCATGTTTGGCTGGAAAATCACGCTAATCTACGGGGTGAGCGGCGTTTTGATAGGGACCATTGGTGGGTGGCTGCTGAGCCTACTTCGGCTGGAGCCTATGCTGAGCGACTGGGTGCAGGGCCTCCTGACCAAAGCCTCCGGAAAAGAGGCTGGTTTCGAGGGCGAAAACCGCAGCTTCTGGCAGCGGGTGCCTGAGATCACCCGCGAGGCCTGGAGCATTGTTCGGGGCGTTGCCATTTACGTTGTGATTGGTATTGCCATCGGGGCCGCCATGCACGGGTACGTACCCGAGGCGTTTTTTGAACAATACCTCAATAACGGTCAGTGGTGGGCGGTACCGCTGGCGGTTATTCTGGCCGTACCTATGTACGCCAATGCCGCCGGCATCGTACCGGTGATCCAGGTCTTTGTCGCTAAGGGAATTCCCCTGGGTACTTCCCTGGCCTTCATGATGGCCGTGGTAGGGCTTTCTCTGCCCGAGGCTACGCTGTTAAAAAAGGTGATGACCATGAAGCTCATCGGTATTTTCTTTGGTGTGGTGACACTAAGTATCATTTTTCTGGGTTTTTTCTTTAATCTCATGTTCACATGAAACGATTTCACTTCTTGATCCCTGCTTTACTATTTCTATTCTCTACGGCCTGCCAGCCCAACGAGGAGTCGCAATCATCCAGGGCAATGGCCCAACCTGCCGCCCAGATAGGCACGGCGGTTACGCTCGAAGTGCTGGATTTCCACACCACCCATCGTTGCCGGACTTGTGTAACAATTGAAAAACTCACGCGGGAAACACTGGACAAGCACTTCGCAGACCAGCAGGCGGAGGGCACGATCATTTTTCGGCTGATCAACGCTGATCTGGAGGAAAATCTGGCGCTGGCCGAGCGCTATGGTGCTTTTGGGACGACCTTGATTCTGAACCTGGAAGCAGGCAGTGAATCCGACTATCAGGATATCACCGACTTTGCCTTTAAGCGGGCCGGAAACGAGGAGCGATTCCAGGCGGAATTGAAAACCATGATCGAGGAGATGCTGGTCCAAGGGGGCGTGCAGGGATAGACCTTGCTCCAGTTTTTGCGCACGCCGATCCTACCATATCCCACCGAGAAGTTTGACGCATGGAATGGTTACATGAATTTGCTACGGGTACTTCGGTACCCCTGCTGGGGGCCTTTGCCCTGGGCTTGCTCGCGGCGATCAGCCCCTGCCCGATGGCGACCAACCTGACGGCCACCGCCTACATCGCGAAGGGCTTTCAGGACAAGCGCGCAGTGCTGCTCAGCGGAGCGCTTTATACACTAGGGCGAGCCCTGGC
>CAZLKP010000491.1:0-3063 GCA_964560095.1 uncultured Bacteroidia bacterium | reverse complement strand
TGTCATTGTATTGAAGTGACCAGAAACTTCATCGGAAAGAGCATTAGGCCGGTAGAGGTGATGTGCTGGGCCGACACGCTGGTCAAGCCAATAGAAGCGGAAGATCACGCCATTGCCCTGATCAAATATGCTAACGGTGCCATTTCGCAGTTTGAAGTGAGCTGGGCATTCCGTGGGGGAATGGATTTGAGAGATGAGGTCGCAGGGACCGATGGCACCATTCGCCTGGACCATTTTTTTCATACTGGGTATGAGATGTTCACTGCTGGTGGAACCGGTACCTATGTCGCAGAAAAATCCGAAAGCGAACGGGGATGGATGTTTCCGGTAGGAGACGAATTACATGCCCTTGGCTACAATTTCATGTTCCAGGATATGTTTGACAGCATGGACAACGGCAAGAAGCCCCTTGAGTCCTTTTACGATGGCTACGTGGTCAACAGCATCATGGATGCCTGCTATCGCTCGGCCAAAACCCGCCAGTGGGAGCCGGTAGATTTGCCGGAATGGCGCGGAAAGACCGGTGATATCGAGAAGGTGGGCCGCAAGGAATACGATGCCGACCATTGGCTCATGACTACCGAGATGATGCCGGACGGCCGAAAAAAAGTAGTGGTAAAAAACAAAGAAACCGGAGCGCTGAGTGATCGATATGTTTGATCCTGATTCGGCCCGGACGGATAAAAAAGTTTCTGGAAACAATTCAATTTGAAGAAAATAGAGATATAGCTGGTGAGTGCCTGGAGGCACTTACTGAATTTCTTTTATTTCCCTTTCCACTTTTGTGTCCAAGGAAGGCTCTGGGAGGAACCCGCTAGTTGGCGCTGAGGAAGAAGATAGCTTTTTTCGCCAGTGGCTGCTGACGCGTCCAATCACGAATGTGCCGATGATCGTGGGTCCCAGCCATAGAATCAGTGGGTGGAATTCCGAGGCATTGGTGACCAGGAAAGCCGTCAGCGTGGCGATGTAGGCGCCGCCCATTCGGGCAAGATGAAATAACATCCAGGATTTTTCAGGTTGCATGCGCCCTGCCTGCAGATCTTCCAGCGCCATTCTGGATAAAAAAGCACCAAACAGGGTCAGGATTATTCCTCCTCCCCAAGAACCCTTGGCACCTAGAATCAACCAGAGGCCAAAGCCAACCATCAATATCCCCGTGAACAAGGCCAGACGGGCTACCCAGAGATCAGGGCCTGTTGGCACCACTGAATGACGAATCACGCTGCGCTGGCCCGTGTAAATAAGGTAAGCAGTGAATACACCCACCGCCCCCAGAAACACACTTCCACACATCAGAGACAATGGCAAACCAGAACCCACGGCCACCCACATGGCCCAGGTAAAAATCTGTCCACCAGTGCGATGCAGATTGCCGCCTTTTTTAGCGATCATAGGAATGAGTCCGGCAATCAAGGCGGTGCCACCACCAATGACGTGAAGTACAAGAAGGATTGATTTGATCGTATCCATGATGTTGAGAAGTCAGAAGTGAAAAGATCAGAAATCAAAAGCGGAGCGTGGGATAGCTGCCAAACACACTACACCGATCCCCTGGTTCATCTTTCCGCTCAGGCCTGTTTGTCTTGCTTCCAACTAACCAATTGAATCCAATAATTGGCGAATCATCCCGACGAACTGGCCCGGAAGGTGGATGAAGAAGCCATCGCAGACAGATGGTAGGGCTGTAAATGTTTTGTAGATTTCAGATTCATTCTCAAAAACTCGTTGAATATGCTCCATCTACCTATGCGGATACGGCTCTCCTCAATGATGTTTCTTAACTATTTTGTGTGGGGGGCCTGGTATGTGACGATTGGCACCTACATGGCAGAGTCACTTGGATTCAGTGGAATCCAGATCGGATCTGTGTATGCCACCAATGCCATTGCTGCGATCATTTCGCCCTTCTTCGTCGGCATGATTGCCGATCGGTTTTTCCCATCGCAGCGGGTGCTGGGAATCCTTCATCTGATTGGTGGTGCCTTGATGCTTGCTGCCACTCAAACGGCCGACTTTTCGCTGTTTTACCTCCTGATTTTGGGCTACAATCTCGCATTCATGCCCACCATCGCCCTGACCAATTCTCTGTCCTTCAACCAAATGGAGGATCCTGAGAAACAGTTTCCAGCGGTCAGGCTGTTTGGCACCATTGGCTGGATTGTTGTGGGCCTCGGGATCATCGGCCCCTTGAAATGGGACCCTACGGTGTATCCCCTGATGATTGCCGCGGGGGCTTCGCTGGTGATGGGGATCTATTCATTTACTCTTCCGCACACCCCGCCAAAAGCAAAAGGCCAGCGAGTGAGCTACCAGGAAATTCTCGGTCTGGATGCCCTGGCACTTATGAAACGCAGGCAATTTGCTGTAGTCATCACCGCATCGGTGCTGATCTGTATTCCGCTTGCCTTTTATTACAGCTTTGCCAATCCCTTTCTGAACGAAATAAAATTTGAGAATGCCGCCGGCAGGATGACCCTCGGACAAATGTCTGAGGTCTTATTCCTGATTGTAATGCCGTTTTTCTTTGCCAGGCTAGGAGTGAAGTGGATGCTGGCCATTGGTATGGGAGCCTGGGGATTAAGGTACTTACTGTTTGCCTACGGCGATGTAGGAGCTATGCAATGGATGTTATTTGCGGGCATTATTCTTCATGGCATTTGCTACGACTTTTTCTTTGTGACCGGACAAATTTTTGTAGATAAGGAAGCTCCCGCTCACCTCAAAAGTTCAGCCCAGGGTATGATCACGCTGGCCACCTATGGGATTGGGATGTTTATTGGCTCCAATGTTTCCGGCTTGATTGTGGATCGGTATGCCCTGGGCGAGGATGCTCACGACTGGACGAGCATCTGGCTAGCACCGGCCATCTTTGCGGGCATTGTCCTGTTGTTGTTCTTCCTGAGCTTTCGGGAAAGGAGCAATAAACCCAGGCTGGACAGCATTCCGACCAGAGGCACTGATCCAGCGCCAACTCCCTGACTACCGGGCAATTATTCTTCCTCACATTCAGTAAAATAGCGCATATTTGCAGGTCGATTTCCGCCGGCCCTTCACGGCCATTTC
>CAZLKP010000490.1:1144-3070 GCA_964560095.1 uncultured Bacteroidia bacterium | reverse complement strand
AGTCAACGTCCCAATGCATCCAGAACAGTCTGAGGGGTGAGAAGTTCGGGGAGGAAGAACGAGGCAGTCAACAATATGGGCGTGATCGGGCAGGGGATACTCGCCCATGCCTCTGATAACGTTTGGCCGTCTTCTATGGCGAACACGTCGCACCTATTGACAAGTAAGAATGGGAAAACCCGCCATCAGTTCCTTGACCGCACCACTATTTAATGACAGTAGAACTAAATCTCTGTTGCGATTTTGAGATGGAAGTAATTGCAGTTGCAAAATTTTTTGATCGGGCGTGAAGTTACTGTCATGCCGATGTTCCACCCTGAATTAAAGACATGGATAACTCATCTGTATGAAGAAGTGATAACGTTGCAACAGGCTTTCGATAGCCTGGAAATTATCGGAAACCGAGATTCCGAGGTTCCTCTGGTCATTCGTCTGATGGAAAATCCTAAGTTTGAACTTAAGGGCTTGGGGATTTTTAAAGGTCGGGTCAGTCTCTGTGTGCATGACTACATCCATATTGTTCTCGGGCGAGGATTGCAGCCCATTGATGAAGCTTTCGTTATCGGGTTTACTATGGGAAGCTCAAATCGCGTTAGCACGCAGGAAAAAGAGATATTTTCTTTTATCGCCAAGAAATTTTACCCTTGTCCTTACCGCTTTTCTGAGATTGGTGTTCAGATATTCAAGGACGCTGTGCACTTGGGTTATGTTTCCGACTGTCAGCCGCTTGACAAGGTCGACTGGAATCCGTTACTCCCGCTGCCACTAAAAGAAGTTCGATCCAGGATTGGGCTCGAAACTGATCTACTTCAGTCATATTACAATATTGCAGCGCGAAGGTATCCTGACTGTCCTGTATGTCAACGCGTGGCCACAAAGCTGTGAAACTTTTTTCTAGCGGATTCCCTTGATCTCCAATTGGATAATTTCCTCCTGCCAGGAGAGTCGCTGTTCCGCCAGGTTTTCTCTACTTACACTGGCGGGAAGTAAACTCAAGCGAGTGCACCCCAGCAGTGCCTGTAGGGTCTGATAGCGGCGAGTATCTTCCAGCGAAGGCGGAACGTAGTCCTCAATAAAGGCCACAATCGTTTCCCAAGGCAGATGCTTCAATCTCATACGCTCCGCCATGGCTATCAGATTTGACCGGACCTCCGCATAGACTGCAGCGTAGTAACCTTTGACTAGGGGGTGAAGAAGGTTTAAGGCATCATCAAGGGAAGCGAGTTTATCTGACGGCGTAAATACCGGTGCTATCATCCAGCGAACAAACTCATCCTTATCCTCGCCCTCCGGGTCAAGGATGGGAATAACCAAGCTCCCGGCCCGGCCCGGTCGCCTCAAATCTGGAGAAAGCAGATGGATACGGGCTGTGATGAGCAGCCAGACCGCTTTGCCTCTCAAGCTGGGATCTGACATCATGCTCTGAATTTTTCCGGTCAAGCGGCGCTCGGTATCGTGCGTTTCTGCTCCCACTCCCCCAAACTGCGTATCTGCCTCATCCACAAAAATTAACACCTTATCCAGCGAACAGATGATTCTGCGCAGCCGTTCAAAAATAATATCAGTAGATCCGAACCACTTACTGCGTACATTTTTAAGCACCAACACCACAATCCCCAACTCTCCGGCAACCGCCTCCAGCAAGAAAGTTTTACCGGATCCGATCGGACCGCCGACCACAGCACCGGAAAGTGAACCTTTCCCATCTGTTTTAATTCTGGGAATAAACTCGTCCTGTAAAAAGCCTTTGAGTTCTGTAAATCCAACTACATCGCTCATCAAATGTGCGGGTTTCTTGAATTCCACAACGTCTTCCCCCAGTTCTTTCTGGATGAATTGCTCCACCCTCGAAACGACATCATTGGGCGTCAACTCACGTTTGATATGGACAGCCAGGCGGAGCAGTTGCAGTAAAGCATGTGCCGA
>CAZLKP010000490.1:0-1134 GCA_964560095.1 uncultured Bacteroidia bacterium | reverse complement strand
TGGCCAAAGCCAACGGGGTGCTCCACAACTGAATTTCTTTACCACTGGCATGGTGGTTCACGAACCAGTCAATTAAATGGAGTCGATGCTCCAGGGAGGGTGATTCCATTTCAACCTCCAGCACTTGGGGTAGACGTGTTATTTTAGAGTTGAGTTGGCTGGAGGATTCCGTCATCAGAACGACGGTGTCTCCTCCGTTGGTGAAGCCCGGATCTGAAAACCAGTCGCGACATATAGCCACCCGCTGACGATCCACGTCTCTTAAGTTGTTGATCTGTCCTTCCGGGATTAGAAAGTCAGCCCCCTCAATGATGATTACCAGATCTTCCCACAGAAAGGGAACTTGCTCCGCACTGAGCCGTGAGCAGAGACACATTTGCCGCAATAACTCCAACGCGTAGGTCGGGTTGCCCTCGGCTTTTTTCAGACGTTCCTTAAAACTGTATGCCGTCTGCTCCTTAAGTTCAGCAACACGCCGCTTGGTGCGGGCCAAAGCAAGCTCAATCGCGTGTTGTGTTTCGTCTTCGTGCAATTTTCCCCACGCATCGCTCATTTTTTTTTCGTCGGCAGGGCAGATGAACCGGATCGGTCCATTTAATTCATAAATGACCAACAGATTCCCCTTAACCGTCCAGAGATCGACCAGTAGTTCCGCCAGCGGAACGTAGTCACCCAAACCCTGCTGGTTCTGGCTGAAGTAAATATCAGAGGTGTTCCCAGTGAGCAGAAGGGTGCGAGACTGTCCGGAATTGATAATGCGGCCTGCCTCCGAAATAAATGGATATGAAATGTTATTCATAGGAGTTCCGCTGCTGCGGCAGCGCGGGCCATTTCAGTGACTTCCTTAAAAGATTGCTGTGAAGCAGGATCGAATACCCCACTGAGGATTTCATCTTTCTGGTTCTGAAATCGTTGAAAGTCTCGCACATCATCGGGTGTAAACGTAGGAGCCGGCTTATCATAGACGATTCGTGCCCCGGGACATGATTCATGTGTGGTCCTCCAATTCCAGTATTGAGAGAGTCCCACCACGCGGCTACTGACATAAATGGCCTCGTTGATTTCATGTGTAACCATGAGGATGGTATGCGGAGCCGGTTGTTCATCATGATACGCCTGCTGATTTTCCTGATA
>CAZLKP010000489.1:259-3105 GCA_964560095.1 uncultured Bacteroidia bacterium | reverse complement strand
CAAAAACAAGCAGCTTAAGTTCTTTCTACTGTCCACTTTTTTGTTGCAAGTCCAGATTAAATACGCGAGTGGGTGGAAGAATAAGGATGCTTGATTAGCAGATAGAATGTACGGATTTACAAGGAAAACGCTCGGTGCTTTTCGCACCTTGGCAGGGGGTTTTATCCCTTACAAGGGTTCAAAACCCTTGTAAGGGATCATTTTATGCAGGGCTCACAACCCTTGGAAGGGATTACCTGATAAATCCTCCCACACAATTTACCTCCCCACCATACAGTCCGCTGTGAAATCCTGATTACCTTTCAGGTACTAACTCCATTCCACAATGAAGCAGTCGATTTCCTTCATATTCGTCTTCATGATGATGTCCTTTTCCGCATTTCCCCAATCCTGGCAGGTAACTTCGCCCGATGGCAGCCTCACACTCAGAGCCACTCTCACAGACCAGATCTATGTCTCGATCTGGCAGGGGGAGGAAATGCTCATGTGGGATAGCCCCTTCAGCATAGACCTGGACAACGGCATGGCACTGGGAAAACAGACGAAGGTGACGGGCACGCAGGAGCGATCTGTTGATCACATCATTGAGCCAGTCTGGGGCATTCGCAGCCGGATTCGGGATCACTACAAGGAGTTGGAGTTGCAGTTCGAGGGGGATTATTCCCTGATTCTCCGGGCCTATGACGAAGGGGTCGCCTGGAGATACGAAACGAATCTGCCAGAACGCATCACCGTGCTCAACGAGCAGTTTCTGATGCGGTTTCGCAACAATCATGCCCTCATGGCTCAGGTCTATGATGGCGTGCAGACCTCCTACGAGCGGCCCTACACCCGCTACGCCATCAACGAGGTGAAGGAAGACGAGTACCTGGCCTTGCCCCTGCTGATCGATCAGGGAAACAGGAAGCTGGTATTCACCGAATCGGATCTGCGTGATTATCCCGGTATGTATCTCCGCAGGCAAGGGCAAAATAATCGCCACGAACTCTACGCAGAGCTCCCCGCAGCGCCAAGCGTGGTCGCCCAGAGCGGCTGGAGTCAGTTCAATATGCGGGTCACAGCGCGGGCACCCTGGCTCGCAAAGACCAACGGAAAGCGCAACTTCCCCTGGCGCGTCATGATTGTGGCCAGCGACGACAAAGAACTGGCAGATTCGGATCTGGTGTACAAACTGGCATCATCGCCAGAGATCGTAACTGATTGGATTCGACCCGGCAAAGTCGCCTGGGACTGGTGGAATGCCTGGAACCTCCAAGGCGTGGACTTTGAAACCGGCGTCAACAACCGTACCTATGAGTACTACGTCGATTTTGCCGCCGCCAACGGCCTCGAATACATCATCATGGACGAAGGCTGGTCCGACCCCTTTGACTTGTTTTTACTCACCCCCGAAATCGACGTGAAGTACATCACCGACTATGCAGCCGAGCGAAACGTGAAAGTCATTCTCTGGTGTGTATGGCACACGCTCGACCGGCAGATGGAAGCCGCACTGGATCAATTTGAGGCATGGGGCGTAGCCGGGATCAAGGTCGATTTTATCGATCGCGACGATCAGGATGCCATCAATTTCTACGAACATCTGGCCCGTGAGGCAGCCAAGCGCAAGTTGCTGGTCGATTACCACGGCTGCAGCAAGCCCACGGGCTTGTCGCGCACCTTCCCCAACATCATCAACTACGAAGGCGTGATGGGGAATGAATACAACAAGTTCTCCACCTCTACCTCTCCGGGCCATGATGTGGACATTGTCTTTACCCGGATGATCGCCGGGCCGATGGACTACACCCCCGGTGCCATGCGCAACAGCACCCGTGGCAACTTCCACGTGGACAATGAAAATCCCATGAGTCCCGGCACCCGATGCCATCAGATGGGGATGTATGTGGTGTATTATTCGCCGCTGCAAATGCTCTGCGATGCGCCGACTGCCTACGAGCAGGAGCCCGAGGTGCTGGAGATGACCGCCTCTGTTCCCACAAGCTGGGATGAGACGAAGGTACTGGCGGCCGAAGTGGGCGAATATGTCGTGATCGCCCGTCGGAAGGGGGAGGCTTGGTACATCGGTGCAATCAACAACTGGACCGAGCGGGAGATTCAGATTCCCCTGGGATTCCTGGGAGCAGGGAGGTACGACGCTCGCTTCCTCGTGGATGGCGTCAATGCCAACCGAAAAGCTACGGATTACCGAATGGTGGACGTAACAGTCACTTCCAGCTCAGCATTGAATCTGGTGTTGAAGCAGGGTGGAGGAATGCTGGGACGGATGGAGATGGGAGAGTGAAGAGTTGAGAGTTGAGAGTGGCCGTTGCTGGTTGCCCGCTTGTAAAACCCGGATTCTTCCTTTTTTTTGATGAAAGACTACCCAATACGATGATCAAACTTAATCTTCTTGTCGGGGTTTGTATCAGCATCATGAGTTGCTCGAATCCCGCCACTACTACCGAAACAGAACAGCAATCCGACTCGGACTACACCGAACAATACCGCCCGCAGTTCCATTTTTCCCCGGATTCCATGTGGATGAATGATCCCAACGGCCTGGTCTTTTTTGAGGGAGAATACCACATGTTTTACCAGTTTTTTCCTGACTCCAATGTCTGGGGGCCAATGCACTGGGGACATGCGGTGAGTACCGATCTGGTGCACTGGGAGCATTTGCCCATTGCGCTGTATCCCGATGAACTGGGCTACATTTTTTCTGGTAGTGCAGTAATCGACTGGGACAATACCTCCTGGCTAGAAGAGAATGGACATCCGCCCATGATCGCGATTTTTACTCATCACGACACTATCGGGCTCAATGCCGACACCGATACCTATCAATACCAGAGCATTGCCTATAG
>CAZLKP010000489.1:0-249 GCA_964560095.1 uncultured Bacteroidia bacterium | reverse complement strand
TGCCCAATCCTGGGATTGAGGATTTTCGTGACCCCAATGTATTCTGGCATGAGCCTACTGCGCAATGGAAGATGATTCTGGCAGCGAAAGACGAAATTCATGTCTATTCCTCCCCTGACCTGAAAAGCTGGAATTTCACCTGTGCCTTTGGGCGCGAATTTGGTGGGCACGGTGGTGTCTGGGAATGCCCCGACTTGTTTGAACTGGAGCTGAATGGCGAAAAACACTGGGTGATGCTGGTGAGCATCA
>CAZLKP010000488.1:2629-3108 GCA_964560095.1 uncultured Bacteroidia bacterium | reverse complement strand
TCAAAAACAAGCAGCTTAAGTTCTTTCTACTGTCCACTTTTTTGTTGCAAGTCCATAGGTGGCTCTTTTAGTCAGATAACGTGTTCAGATAACGGGATCTCATGTGGAGTGGGAAGCTTCGTTTGTCGAGAGAATATGGGATTTTGTTGAAGATTCGCAAGCTTGCCCCTGGTCTGTGCCAACTATTGGAGATCATTTTCCATCTTATTGATTGAAACATCACTCATTCGACCGACCCATCCAACACGTTTTTATGGAATTATTCATTCGAAACCTATCCAAAACCTATCCCAACGGAGTTCAGGCGCTCAAGGACGTGACGCTCACCATTGGCAAGGGCATGTTTGGCCTGCTGGGTCCAAATGGCGCTGGTAAATCTACGTTGATGCGTACCATTGCCACGCTTCAGCTGCCAGATTCCGGAACGATTTCTTTTGATGAGCTTGATGTGATCAGGGAAAAGGATGAGGCGAGGAAAA
>CAZLKP010000488.1:0-2619 GCA_964560095.1 uncultured Bacteroidia bacterium | reverse complement strand
TGGGATACCTCCCACAGGAATTCGGGGTATATCCACGGGTAACAGCGGAAAAGCTGCTGGACCATCTTGCCGTATTGAAAGGAGTGACGACCAGTGGAGAACGGAAGGATCTGGTCGAATCATTATTGATCAAGACCAACTTGTATGACGTTCGGAAAAAGCGCCTGGGAGGCTATTCCGGCGGCATGAAGCAGCGATTCGGGATTGCCCAGGCCCTGCTGGCACAGCCCCGCCTGATCATCGTAGATGAACCGACCGCTGGCCTTGACCCTGCTGAGCGGAATCGCTTTCACAACCTGCTGTCTGAACTGGGGGAGAATGCGGTGGTCATTCTTTCTACCCACATTGTGGAAGATGTGAAAGAGCTCTGTACGGATATGGCGATTATCAATAAAGGAGAGATCCTGATGAATGGACATCCGCTGGAGGCCTTGAAGGAGCTGGAAGGAAAGGTAAGGGAAAAGCGGATTGACAAGGAAGCTCTAAAAGCCATGCAGGAGAAGCACCTGGTGATTTCGGACAAACTGATTTCCGGAAAGCCGAATGTGCATGTAGTCAGCGAAGCGGATCCTGGAGATGGGTTTGAGGCGGTCGCCCCGGATCTGGAAGATGTGTATTTCTACCACATTGTGACCTCTCAGCAACCACCTACCGTTTCCGCTCAATAATCTGGTATCCTCATGTTTGAAATTTTTCGATTCGAATTGTGGTACCGGTCAAAGCGCCCGGCCACCTATATTTACTTTCTCATCATGTTTCTGGTGGGCTTCGGAGCCATGGCATGGGACGGTCTGACAGTTGGTGGTGGTACTGGTCTGGTCAAGGATAATGCACCGGTTGTCATCGCCCAGATGATGATTATCCTAACTGCCATTCCGGGATTTTTCCTCAGTAGCGCCATCATGGGCGTCCCGGTGTTGCGGGATTTCGATCACAACACGGCTTCCATGATGTTTACGTCGCCCATCCGGAAACGCGACTATTTGTCCGGGCGATTTCTGGGATCATTTGTGGTGCTGATATTTGTGTTTGTTGGATTGATGCTGGGAATCATGCTGGGCTCCGTAATGCCCTGGCTGGATGCGGAGCGAATGTTGCCATTTGTGGCTTGGCATCATGTACAGCCGTTTTTGCTCTTTGTCCTACCGAATTTATTTTTCACAGGAGCTCTTTTTTTTATGGGAGGCACTCTCTCAAAACGCCTCCTCTGGGTATTTGTGCAGGGGATTGCCCTGTTTCTGTTGTACATCATCGGGGTGAATCTTCTCCGTGATATTGATAGTACCAATCTGGCGGCTCTGATCGACCCCATGGGGACGAACCTCAGCAGTGTGGTTTCCAGATACTGGTCTCCTGCTGAGCAAAATACGATGACCTTCGCGCTGGAGGGACTGATTCTCACCAACCGAATGATCTGGATGCTGGTCGGGGTAGCAGCTTTGGTGGCGACCTATGTGTTTTTCAGCTTTTCAACCACTGCCGGGAGATTACGCAAGAAGAAAAAGTCAGGCAAACAGGCAGTCGCTGCTTCTCGGATCGAAACAGACATCCCTGTTGTTTCTGTGAGTGAAGGCATGAGGGTAAATATTCAGAGAATCTGGACCCTGAGCCGGTTGTATTTCACCGAAATCGTACGGTCCATTCCGTTTCTGGCCCTGGTCCTTTTTGGTACTGTCATGTTGCTCATTGGCGTCATGCAGATGGATAGCCTCTATGGCACAGATGTGTATCCGAATACCTTTCTGATCCTGGAGCAAATCGGAACATTCAACCTGTTTTTCATCATCATCATTGTGTTCTATGGTGGAGAATTGATCTGGCGGGAACGGGATGTAAAAATGAATCTGATCTACGATGCCCTTCCAATGCCCGATGCTGTGGGGATGTTGTCGAAGTTCTTCGGGATGATGATGGTGCATATATCTTTGCTGGCCTTTCTGATGCTGGCAGGCCTTCTGATTCAGACTTTTCAGGGTTTTTTTCGATATGAGTTGGGGGCCTATATCGCAACATTATTCGGTGAAACACTGATTTTCCTGGCACTGTTTTCCATGCTGTCATTGTTTGTGCAGGTGATGGTGAATCAGAAATTCATTGGCCATGCAGTTCTGATTCTATTTTTCATCATGATGGAAGTGTTGGCTCAGATCGGCCTGGAACACAATATGTTCAGCTTCGCAAGTGGAAGTCTTGGTGCACTCTCTGAGATGAATGGATTCGGGCACTATGTTCCCCGTTTTTCCTGGTATCAGGTGTACTGGACTGGTTTTACCGTGGTGTTGTTTGCGCTCGGAATCACCTTCTCCGTTCGCGGCACAGATACGTTGATGAAGACCCGAAGCAGGTTGGCCAAAAATCGCCTGGTCCGTCCGGTTCTGATCACGCTGGGCGCAGCCTTTGTGTTGTTTGTTTCTTCCGGATCCTACATTTATTACAACACTACCATCCTGAATGATTTCCAGACCAGTGATGATGTGGAGGCATTTCAGGCTGAGTACGAGAAGACCCTGAAACAATTTCAGGATATCCCGCAGCCTAAAATAGTAGAAACAGACCTCACCCTGGATATTTTCCCTTACCAGCGAGATCTGAAAGCAGTTGGCTACTACATCCTCAAAA
>CAZLKP010000487.1:0-3110 GCA_964560095.1 uncultured Bacteroidia bacterium | reverse complement strand
ATATCGGTGCTCAGCTTTCGGTGCTGGCCGAAGCGATGGGCATGCAGGTCTACTATTATGACCTGGTGGAAAAGCTTCAGCTCGGCAATGCCACCCGGGTGGATGATCTCCACCAGATGCTTTCCATGGTGGATGTGGTATCGATTCATGTCGATGGCCGCTCGGAAAACAAGACTTTTTTTGGCAAGCAGGAAATCCAGGCCATGAAATCTGGCGCCATGCTGATCAATCTCAGCCGGGGAGCTGTTGTGGATCTGGAAGCCCTTGAAGAAGCACTCCGGGAAGGGCATCTCGCCGGCGCAGGACTGGATGTCTATCCGTCTGAACCCAAGAGCAACAACGACAAGTTTGTCTCAGGCCTCCGCCAGTACGACAACGTTATTCTCACTCCTCACATCGGAGGGAGCACGGAGGAAGCCCAATACAACATTGCCCAGTATGTGCCGGCCAGAGTGCTGGAATACGTTAACACCGGCTCCTCGTTTGGCGCGGTTAATTTCCCTAATGTGCAGCTGCCAGATCAGAAAAATGTGCATCGCCTCATTCACATCCACAGAAATGTTCCAGGCATCCTGGCCAGAATCAACCAGGTATTGGCAAAGCATCAGGTCAACATCGCCGGGCAATATCTCAAAACCAGCGAACAGATCGGGTATGTGATCACAGATATCAATCGACAGTATGACGATGAGCTTCTGGATGACCTCAAGCAGATCCCGGATACCATCCGGTTTCGTGTTTTGTACTAGTGCTGTGTCAGATCCAGAATAATGGGGCCTTCCTGCCGATTTTTCCACATCTCTGCGTTTGAAGGCTCGTCGTTGGGTCCCTCTTTCCCGACGCCTAGCGGTTTGACCCGCCAGACTCGGATTTTTCGCCTTGATATGCGAAAAAATCCCCTACTAGATACCCTCCTTTTTTACCTGACAAAGCACCTGCATTGCCTAGGTTTGAGGACACATTGTCCACTTCCCTATCCACTCATGTAGAAAAAACGGCCAATCAGCCCGCCCTGATAGCCATTAGGATCATGCCAAAGCAATTCCTGCGCACAAATCTGCGTAAAGTGTCAAAACGAAAAGGGTTTCGACCCATTTTTCGACCGTTCCCTCCAATCTACGATCGGTTCAGAACGCCAGAACCTCCATTCGCTGGAGCCCTCTTAGTATCAAAGCTTTAGGATTAGCATCTTTACAATATGCGAAAAGGTCGGGGCGAAAAAAATATTTCCCACCTGCAAACATGCAAGCCGTCGACGCTTTACGTCTCAGTCAGAGTCCTTCCCTACAACCAACCGATTTACCATGAAAAAAGGCTTCACAATTCTCCTTCTCTTGGTTTCAGCCGCTACTATTCAGGCCACCACCTGGTACACCACAGGCGAGGGGTCTGACTGGACTGACGCCAACAGCTGGTCCACACACCCAGAGCTGACGGAACAAAGAGGCGTTCCCTCCTTTTCTGATGAGGTTGTGATTCGACACCCATTAACCATGACCCTGGCGGAGCAGGTGATCTTTCGTGGTAATATCAGCATCGTCGAAGAAGGCATTTTGGAAATTTTCAGCTTTCGTCCGGCTGTGACTTTCAGCTTTGAAGGTCATCTACTCTCCAACGACGGCATCCTGATGACCAATATTCCCCTGCAAATGCCCGATCTGCAGCAGTTGGGCTACCGGACCATCGCTCTGGGAGAAGGATCTCAAACCCTTTTGGGGAGTGACCTGATTCTTGCAGGCAAAAGTCGCCTCGAACTGGCAAATGCCAGCTGTGGTGCCACACTCATTACCGGAAGCATCATGGTGCACGGATCCGACGCAGAATTGATTGGCACAGGAAATATGGTGGCCGAAGGCGGATTCCGGATCTGGAATGATCAGGGAGAAGAAATTATCGACGCCACTACCCGCCAGCATGTATTCACCAGCCAGATGGCATCGGAGATGAAACTGTACCTCGACGTTCAGGCCTGCGCTGCCGGTCACAGAGGCATGATTGGATCAATGGTGCCCTCCAACGACCAGGCGGAAACAGAATCCATGGCCATCCGCCCAATGAGTCTGTTTCCCAACCCCAGCAACGCCAATAGCCCGATCCATATCGAATCCGAAGGATTTACATCGGAAACGACTGTCGTTCTGGAAATCAGAACCCTCATGGGGCAGCAGGTGTTGTCACACCGGATCAGAACGAGCTCGAAAGGAAAGGTAGAAGAAAAAGGCGCATGGGATCTTCAGCCCGGCCAATATTTCGTGACGATTCGGGACAACAGCCATCTGAGCATACAGCGTCTGGTTTGTCAGTAACATGTACATCCACAAGCCCTTACGCATACGATTATCTCCCCTTTCTCCGGTCTGTGAGCAAACAGGCCGGGGTTTGTATATTCAGACGTTGTGAATGAAAGCGAATTGGGCTAATTTTCAGCCGTATTCGAATCATCACCAACTCAGTCACATGAATCAGGACTGGCAACTTCTTCTTCTTCAGATCGGAATTATCGCACCTGTCCTCGGCATACCGCTTTTGGCATTGCTGAGCCGACAGGCTTCAAGGGTTATCGCCCTGCTGCTCACCCTGATTCCGCTGGGAGCAGGCCTGGTGCTGCTGGCCTCCTACTATCAGGCCGGTGATCCCGTGGTGGGAGCGTCCGGATTTGCCCTGTTCCAGAAATTGAACTGGATGGTCAATGACTCCACGCAGATTTTCTACACCATCGGTGTGGACGGCATTTCCGCTTGGATGCTAATCCTCACTGCGCTCATTTTTCCAGTGCTGGTCATTTACAACTGGAAGCAGCAGCCCTCACAGGAGAAGCTGTTCTACGGAATGCTGTTGCTGCTTGAAACAGGTCTTCTGGGCTTTTTCGTGTCATTGGACCTACTCCTGTTTTACGTTTTTTTCGAAGTTGTTTTGATTCCGACGGCCTTTTTTATCGGGATCTGGGGTGGCGAACGAAAAAATGAGGCGGCTATCAAATTTTTCATGTACACCCTTGCTGGCTCCCTGCTTATGCTGGTTGCCCTGATCTATGTAGCCGTTCATGCCGATCCGCAGATGATCACCACTGATTATTTCGCGATTCGGGAAGCCCTGACGAGCGGATCTTT
>CAZLKP010000486.1:0-3117 GCA_964560095.1 uncultured Bacteroidia bacterium | reverse complement strand
AGTGGCATGACCTACACCCGCCGTATCAACGATCGCTCCTTCCTGAAGTGGACGGTCGCTGCCATGGCCGGGAATATTGACTACGAATCTGATACCTTGAGCCTCACCAACGAACGTTTTCGCTACAACGACGAGCAATATCTCGACCAGCGCATCACGACCTCTCTTTCCTACACCAACAAAATTTCTCCCCGCACCCGCATCAAAACAGGGGTGTTTTTCAATCAGATTTTCTTTAGGTCTTTTCGCGAATCCTCCCCCCGATCGGTGGATGTGCTGGACCGCGATTTCAGAAACATTTCATTGGATGGGAATGGCAACACACGCACGTATCAGACCTATGCCCAGGTATCTCATCGGTTGAATGAAAAGTGGACCCTCAACGCAGGTGTCCATAGTGTTTTGCTGGAGCTCAATAGAACGGGTTCCGTTGAGCCACGAATCTCGATCCAGTTTGCTCCGAATTCCCGGCATTCCATCTCGGCTGCAGTGGGCATGCACAGCCAGATGCTGCCACTGGGGGCCTATTTTTACCGGCAAAATGATACGTTCCCGAATGGCGAAATCCAGATCTCCAATCCCAATTTCGACCTGCCGTTTATCCGCTCCAACCATTATGTGATCGCCTACAATGGCCTTTTTGGACAGAACTTCCGGTTCAATGCGGAGATCTATCTGCAACGGCTGAGCCGGGTACCTGTGGAGCCTGTCCCTGGCAATTGGTGGTGGCTGAATAATCGAAGCGGTGTTGCGCAGTTTCCATTGGTAGGGGAGGGAAAAGGAACTAATTATGGCATCGACCTGGCCCTGGAAAAATTCTTCTCAGGCGGTCTCTATTTCCTGCTGACTTACTCCCGATTCGAATCAACTTATGAGACCCTTGACGGGAAGGTATATCCGACACGCTTCGCCACGCGGTTTGCTTCGACCTACACACTGGGCAAAGAATTTGCCTTCAAGCGGGGCTCTGTCCTGCAGCTAGGCGCCCGTATTTTGTACAACGGCGGGTTTCGCTACACGCCGTTTGACCCGGTGTTGTCGCAGGAGGAAGGACGCTTTGTCCCCCAGGAAGATGCCGCATTCAACGGTCAGGTGAATCCCTATTTCCGGATTGATTCCCGGATTTCCTATCGCTGGAACGGCAACCGCACCTCTTCGATTTTTTCCCTTGACATCCAGAACCTGACCGACCGCAGAAACCCCAACAACATTCGCTACAACCCCGTCTCCAACGATCTCGAATTTCGAAATCACCCCGGTGGATTGATCCCAGTGCTGAGCTATCAGATTGATTTTTGAGAAGGGAGATGGGAGTAGGCATACCTAATTGGTGGCCAAACGCAACTTTTACTCAACGTAGTGAAGTCAACAACTCAAAAGCCAACGTGATGAGCGAAGAGAGGTTCTTCAAAGAGTACCTGGGAGAGGGAACAATCAATCTTGAGTTTTGTGCTTTGAACACTCCCTTCCTCATTTGCTCACTCTTGAATAAAATGCTCATTGATGGTTTCGACCATCTCAAGTAGATCTTCAATGCCTTTGCCAGTCACGGCTGAGGTATAGAGTCTGGGAGGGAGTTCTTCCCAGGTTTGGTAGAGGGCTTCCTCGTAGGCATCTTGTTGTTGGACCAGGGCTTTGGGTTTGACTTTGTCTGTTTTGGTAAATACGATGGTGAATGGGAGGCCGCTTTCACCGAGAAACTGCATGAAACTCAAATCAATCTCCTGGGGTGGAATCCGGCTGTCCACCAGCACGAAGGTGTTCATGAGCGAGCGTCGTTCCAGCAAATAGGTGGTGATCATCACGCGGAATTTCTCCCGCTCTGTTTTGGAGACCTTGGCATATCCGTAGCCGGGCAGATCGACCAGATACCAGGTATCGTTGATGAGAAAATGATTGATCAGCTGGGTTTTTCCTGGTGTTCCGGATGTTTTGGCGAGCGACCTTCGGTTGCAGAGGCGATTGATCAGGGAAGACTTTCCGACATTTGATCGGCCAACAAAAGCATACTCCGGTAGGTTGGAAGAAGGAAGCTGGTTAATGGTTTGTGAACTTTTGACAAAAATGGCGGAACGAATGTTCATCATTGGGTGTTTGTTTCGCTGTAAATTCAGGCTCAAGTTCACGCAAATGGCCTCGGCCAGCCACAAATTTAGGCATTTCAGCTATCTTTCGCCTCGTTTAGAAATTCTGATCAAAGATTTCATGGGTACTCCCGTTACGCCATATCAACGCGATGACAGCTCCAAAAAAGAGCAGGTCACCGAGATGTTTGACAACATCGCCCCCAAATACGACCTCCTCAATCACGCTCTCAGTTTTGGGGTGGATATCCTCTGGCGAAAAAAAGCCATCCAGATTCTCAAAAGCTACCAGCCCAAAATTGTGGTGGATATCGCTACCGGTACTGGTGATTTTGCCGTCGAGGCCCGATCGCTCCATCCTGATCAGATCATTGGGATTGACATCTCTCCCGGCATGCTCAAGATTGGGAAACAGAAAGTCGCAGAAAAGGGGCTGAGTGATCTCATCGACATGCGAATTGGTGATTCCGAAGCCCTGGACCTGGAATCCAACTCCGTTGATGCCATCACAGTGGGCTTCGGGGTAAGAAATTTCGAAAATCTACCCAGAGGCCTCGGAGAAATGCTCCGGGTGCTCAAACCCGGGAAGGCTGCCGTCGTCCTGGAACCCTCGTTTCCAACGAAGTTCCCCATGAAGCAGCTATTTCAGTTCCATTTCAAAGTCCTTACCCCCATCATTGGTCGCTTTATCTCTGGCGATACGGCCGCCTACAACTACTTGCCCGAATCAGTCAAAGCATTTCCCAATGGCGAGGTCTTCTGCAACATCTGCCGGGAAGTTGGCTACAGCAAAGCCTCCTATTTCCCCCTTTCATTTGGCATTTGCTCCATGTATGTGGTGGAGAAGTGAATCAGGGAAAAGGCACTGCCTCAGGGAAGAAGGACATAGGGGAAGAAACATTGCTGAACGAAAAAATTGTCCCATACAAGGATTCTGAACCCCTGTATGGGATAATTGTAAGGACTAAGATCTGCTGTCTCGCTTCTCGCCATCCGCCCCAGGCCAAGCGGCCTACCTTCCCTCTACCTCATC